>JBLHWR010000114.1:0-6422 GCA_047629275.1 Gammaproteobacteria bacterium | reverse complement strand
CTAGTCTTGCGGCTTTATTGGCTCAGGGCCTGGACCACTTAAGTGCTTGTCGTGAAGCACAGAATTATTGCTGGCAAAGCCTTAAACAAGGTACTCGATATGGCATGGGCCAGTATCAACCCTCCAGACTATATTGGATGCACGACGAGGAATAACCTCCCAAAACCTGCAACATTTATTTTTAAAGAACAAGTTTTAACGGATAAAAAATGTCAAAATCTGAATCATTAATGCAACGCGCCACTCGAGTTATACCTGGAGGAGTCAATTCTCCAGTCCGTGCATTTAACGGCGTTGGCGGATCACCCCTGTTTTTCGAGCGAGGTGAGGGCGCTTGTTTATTTGACGTAGATGGCAAATCGTATATTGATTATGTTGGTTCATGGGGACCGATGATTTGTGGGCATGCTCACCCCGAAATTATTGATGCTGTCTGTGACGTGGCCAAGAAGGGACTGAGTTTTGGTGCGCCAACAGAACTAGAAGTGGAGTTAGCGGAACAGATTTGTGCGGTGATGCCGAATATGGATAAGGTGCGAATGACTTGCTCTGGGACAGAAGCAACCATGAGCGCGATTCGATTAGCACGAGGGTTCACCGGTCGTGACAAAATAGTCAAATTTGAAGGCTGTTATCATGGGCATTCTGACTCGTTATTAGTCAAAGCTGGCTCGGGGGCCCTGACATTAGGTGTGCCCGACTCACCCGGTGTGCCGGCTTCCACTGCGGCCAATACACTCACACTTGAATACAATAATGCCGAGCAGTTAAATCAATTGTTTGCCGAAATGGGTTCTAAAATTGCCTGCATTATCGTCGAACCAGTAGCCGGTAATATGAATTGTATTCTTCCAGCTGCAGATTTCCTCACAGCAATGCGGCGCTGTTGTGATGAAGCCGGTAGTGTTTTGATTCTGGACGAAGTAATGACAGGGTTTCGGGTTGGCTTAACGGGCGCCCAGGGGCATTACAACATTAAGGCTGATTTGACAACGCTGGGTAAGATTATTGGTGCGGGCTTGCCAGTAGGCGCTTTTGGTGGGCGAGGAGACATAATGGATTACATCGCGCCCGTTGGACCAGTATACCAAGCGGGTACCCTAGCGGGTAATCCGGTAGCGATGGCGGCAGGATTGAAAAATCTTGAAATCATTTCACGCCCAGGTTTCTACGAGACGTTAATCGAAAAAACAAATCGATTAATTGAGGGTATCCTTGCCGCAGCAAAAAACAATAATATTCCGATGCAGGCTAATCAAGCAGGCGCTATGTTCGGGTTATTTTTTACTGATCAGCAGCAGATAGCTAGTTTTTCTGACGTAAGCCGTTGTGACATTGGACGATTCAAACAGTTTTTCCATTTGATGCTTGAGCAGGGTGTTTACTTGGCACCTTCGGCATTCGAGCTTGGTTTTGTTAGTTCGGCCCATAGCGATGAACAGATAGAGCAGACGATTGCTTGTGCCGACAAAGCATTATCACAAATTGTGAAATAACAGCCGATTGAGTTTATTAGAGTTGCAAGGGGGAAAAGGTATGTCCTTTTTCTCCTTAGGCTTTATAGGTTCCTAAAGCCCCAATAAACTTTTTTTCAAACTACTATCGGCAGAGAAGTTGCCTAACCATATTTCGAGTAAGATATTTTTAAAATCGACGCCTGGGATAATACCCAGTAGCACCTTGTTCTTAATTATTTTGGTACCCTTGCCAGGAATGTAATCTAATTGGTAACGATCTCCTTTGACGGCACTTGTGTTGAAGTAACTATAAAACTGTTCAATTTGATTTTTGAGCCTGATGATGGTTTGTTTATCTTGATTTTTTTCAAAACCATCGCGCCAGTCCTTTAGCAGTTTTTTCTGTGTTACCTCTCGATAAACAAAGTCCATTTGTAGTCGATAGGCACTTGAACTAGATAAGATCTCTATAACATTGCTGTTTTTATTGGCTAGATAAAGTGAGCAAACATAGAGGTTGATCCATAATTTACCCATAAGTCCAGCCCCATTTAACTGGAGCACTTCGCCGTTATCAAAAGTCACTTGTTCATCGAGATAAACACTTGCTTTTTGGGTGGAATGAACCAACGGAGCAAACAAAATTAAAGCTAATGTCATTATTAAATTTTTCATTAGAATATTAATGGCCAACATTCAATACCTAGATTGGGGATAGTTATCTTGTTAATTGTTAGGCTCCGATGTCTGGTTTATGGTGTTGAATAATGCCCAAGTGTATAAGTTCAGCATGAAGTATGACGGCCCTATCAAGTGATTTTGGTATTTCGAGTAAGCGCTGTTTCAAATTACTGTCTAATGGAAGCAGAAATATCAGTTGATAGAGTATTTCGGCGAAGCCATCATCCGGATTAAATATCTTAGCCTCCTGCTGGCTAATATGTTGCAACAATTCTTGCATATAGAGATACTGTCTTGGAACCTTTTGTTTACTTTCTTCATCCAGTATATTGACCGTAGCAATGGTTAATCCATCCGCTTGAGTCCGTGTTTTGTCAATTTCAAAACGATCAACGCCGAACGCTGTAATGCCAAGTAATCCGTCTTTTCTATCGTGCCAATCATGAATATTGGCGGTGGTTCCAACCGAGTGAATTTCACTATTTGATTCGGCTTCTTCCCCTTTAAAAATAAGAATAATACCAAAATGAGACGTTTCGCGCATACAGTTAGCGACCATATCGGTATAGCGAGGCTCAAAAATTTTGAGTGACAACACATTTCCCGGTAACAGGACGGTCTTAAGCGGAAATAGAGGCAATTCGATCATAGATAAGTTAGTAGATAATGCATATTAATGGTCTAGTTATTATTCTAATTGAGGGATTAATCATTCGCTGCCCAGCGAGGTGAAATTTGATTTGGAATATCGAGCTGATCAAGAATTCGGGCAACAACGAAATTGACTAGATCACTGACTTGATTGACTCCCTGATAAAACCCAGGGTTGGCTGGCAATATGACGACACCGAGATTAGAGAGCTTAAGCATGTTACCAAGATGAATGCTGGAAAAGGGCGTTTCTCTTGGTACTAGTATTAATTTTTTGCGTTCTTTGATAATGACATCAGCAGCCCGGGTAAGCAGGTTTTCACTCGTTCCGCAGGCAATTGATGAAAGCGTAGCCATAGTACAGGGGCAAACGACCATGGCGTCTGCAACTGATGACCCGCTAGCGGGTGGTGCTGTCCATTGATCTTTTGAATAAGCGCTGATGAGTGATGTATCAACTTTAAAATAATCACACAACTGTCGCTGCATTTTTTGAGGTGAGCCACTGAGTTTTAAATCAGACTCCATACCGAGCACAATTTGCCCCGCCTGCGAGCAAAGAAACTGAACATGAATTCCAGCGTCGAGGCAGCATTGCATGAGGCGTAACGTGTAAGGTGCACCTGATGCACCGGTCATTGCTAGAGTTAAAGTTTTAATCATAATGCTGTCTCATTCTATTCATCCCCTCGAATACCTTGTTTAGATCTCTGACATTGATCAGATTTTTGAGGAATATTTAATCATATTGCAATTGTATTCCTAGTAATGTTTTTTTCATCACTTTTACACCACCTTTAATTCTAATATAAAGGCAAATTCTTTTGACCACCACGAATAGATTCTATCTTCGCCACACACGCCTTAAAAAATGACTGGCTTATTTTTTGAGGATTTTTGGATTTAGGGTGCATCATTTAAAAATTGGACTGCATGGCTAAAATCAGGCGTTGGTGGATATTGTCAAAACCGCCATTACTCATAATAACGATTTGATCCATGGGTTGACACTCTTTGACCAGTTGATCAATGATTTGTCCTGTATCGCTTTTAATCAACACCTGAGTTGCGGTGGTATTGTTGACGAACTGAGCCATGTCATTGATATCCCATTCCAAAGAGGGATTGTCGACCATCAATACCACATCTGCAGAATCTAATGAGTGAGCAACTTTGTCCCGCAGCGATCCCATCTTCATCGTGTTTGAGCGCATTTCAATGACAGCAAACAGGCGGCCTTTAGTTTGGGCTTTTAACGCTTCCAAGGTCAGCGCAATAGCGGTTGGGTGATGCGCAAAATCGTCAATAATTTTGATATCATTAATCTCTGCGATCAGTTCCTGACGACGTTTCACTCCCCCAAATTGATTTAATGCTTCTATCGATGTTTGTAATGGAATCCCTACATGACGTGCTGCAAGCGCTGCAGCGCAGGCGTTTAATGTATTGAATCGGCCCGTCTGAGCCAGCTTGATAGTGAAGCTTTGTCCTGTGTGATGATCGCTCACACAGGACTGATCATCTAGCGTGAAATCTGCTTTATTGCGGGTTGGACTATTACTGTCTGCATCAATATTGTCTGAACCAAAACTAAGACAGTCGCTCCAGCAACCCATAGCCAATACTTCATCCAGCGCCGCGATATCGTGATTATGAATAATAAGCCCTGTTTTTGGCAGCGTTCTAATTAAATGATGAAACTGACGTTGGATGGCAGGCAGGTCATCAAAAATATCAGCATGATCAAATTCAAGATTATTGAGAATTAAGGTGCGTGGATGGTAGTGAACAAACTTTGAACGCTTGTCGAATAACGCGGTGTCATACTCATCTGCTTCAATCACGAAGAAGGGGCTTTCGCTCGCATCATCCATCTGACCCAGACTAGCGGACTGAGTAAAGTTTTGGCTTATACCACCAATTAAATAGCCAGGGTTTAGCCCGCTAAATTGAAGAATCCATGCCAGCATACTGCTAGTGGTGGTCTTGCCATGCGTGCCGGCAACTGCGAGTACCCATCGGTCGCGCAATACGTTTTCGTAAAGCCATTGTGGGCCAGAAATATAGGGTAGGTTATGCTCAAGGATAGATTCAAACTGGGGGTTGCCGCGTGAAATGGCATTACCGACAATAAATACAGTGCCGTCGTCAGGCAAAGTATTGGCATCATAGCCGTCATGAAGTGTGATGCCAGCATCGTTAAGTTGAGTACTCATGGGAGGATAGACAGCGGCATCAGACCCTTCAACTTCAAACCCTTTCTCGCGGGCCAAAAGAGCAACACCTGCCATGAAGGTGCCGCAAATACCCAATATGTAAATTTTCAAATTATAAATTACCTTTAAGGTTGCAGCGCCTTAATAAAGCCAAAGAATGATTAGTTGATATAACACGAAATAGTTAAAACTAATCATGGCCGAAGTCAAAGTTCCCATGTCAAAAGCGCGCTTAAAAATTAATGACAATACGGTAAGGTTCCAAAAAATGAGCGCAATGGACAGATTGATTTTAAGCTGTGTGACCGATTGGTTTGCAACGCTATGGTCTGTGACTAGTGAATATAACGTTAGACTGACCAATGTCATGATCAAATTGGTACCGATCAGAGCGGACATTGTTTGAAACATTCGAGGCAATTTCTTCCTAATACGCAAAGTGACATAGGTGATTAGGCTAAGTAAGATTAATTCAAGCGTGATGTGGCCAACAATAGTCAGGTAGCTTCGTTGCCCATCAATCAGCATTAAACCGACTATCAGATAACTAGCCAGGCTCAATACAATGCAATATAGGCTATTGGGGAGTCGCTCTGGGCTCGATGCCAGCACAGCTATCATCGCACAGTGTTTCAGGCAATGAATCCATTGCTTTAGGTGGTAAGTCATAAATTTTGAGTCAATATTCAGCAATAGACGAATGATTACTTAGTTGCATATTGAAAACAACCACCACGGCTTGCATTCAATACGTATTCCTTGAGTCAGCAAAGCAAGTATGTTCAGTCTAGGTTCAATGTATTAGGATAGACTGAAACAAGGTATAACAATGAATAAATGTTGATGAAGTTAGTCATCTCACCCATTAAATTCCAAAGTGCATACAAGTTTTGTCGGATTGTAATGAAAATACATGAGGATTAGGTTGCAGTTGGTTATAATTACAACCAAATTTTTAAGTAGTTCCCAAGTCTATGAATATCCAGCCGATGAGTAATCTAGTCCATGAATGATGCTTCAACACCCAGCACAGCTGTTACTGACTTAGCGGCAACGAACCTAGATACGTTTCAGGGGTTAATTCAAATATTACAAAGCTATTGGGCCGAGCAGGGTTGTGTTGTCATGCAGCCACTGGATATGGAAGTCGGTGCGGGTACTTTTCATCCATCAACGTTTTTGCGTGCCATCGGGCCTGAGCCATGGCGAGCCGCCTATGTTCAGCCAAGTCGCCGACCCACTGACGGGCGTTATGGCGAAAACCCCAACCGACTTCAGCATTACTTTCAATTCCAGGTATTGCTAAAACCGTCACCTGATAATTTTCAAGAACTGTATCTAGGCTCTTTGGAGCGACTCGGTTTTGATACGCTGGTTCACGATGTCCGTTTTGTTGAAGATAACTGGGAGTCACCAA
>JBLHWR010000113.1:0-6441 GCA_047629275.1 Gammaproteobacteria bacterium | reverse complement strand
CAATAGAAAACTCGTTTTGCTTGATGTCATTGTCGTATTCCATATCTAAGTTTGTAGTTGATATAGAGCAGACTACTGGGGGAAGGTTCAAATGAACTTCAAATGGCGGGGTTATGTTTTCATGCTGCGCTAGCGGGTAAACATTATGAATGCAGCGACTCACCACTTTGAGCCGCGGTTTATTTAGCACCGTTTACAGCTTTTCGGGCTTTGTCTAATCGGTGTTTAGATAGCGCTTCAGCTGCCGATCTGTGAGTGAGCTATGAGGGCATGCTTGTTAACAATTTTTATATGATCAACTTTTTATTGAGAATAGAAGTTCGGGCCCAGCCGTCATGAAAACTTATAACCCTTTGATTTGCATGAAAATAATCTAGGTATTTCTTTGTTGTGTCATTATTGAAATGTCCAATTCAATTAAACCAGAACAACAAGGCATGGCGAGTCAAATGTGGGTTGATTAAAAATTAAGCAATTCAATTTAGCTTAGTGAATTAGAGTCAAATTGAAAACTATAAACAGAGTTATCCACAGGTATTGTGTGTAACTTTCATTAACGAATTAGAAAGACAAATTACTAACTAGTAAATACCAAATAATCGAGACGGGCAGGCTATGAAATGAAAAGCAGTGCGTTTAAATCTGATTAGATTATCTAATCCTCTATTTCTTTTTCAATTTTGATTAAGATAATTAAAGTATGTGTTGTTTACTTATTGAAAGTGAACATGGAAATATTAAATGCCAGCGATGCTAAGCGCGAATTTGGCGAGTTGCTGTTGAAAGCGCAATACGCGCCTGTGGGCATTAATAAAAATGGCAAACCTGTTGCGGTGGTGGTTTCATCGAATGAATATGAAGCTATCCCCTTGTTGAAAAAACAAGTCTTACAACATGAAATTGATCTGGGCATGGCGGATGTCCAAGCGGGTCATGTTTCTGACGGTGGTCAGGTAATGCAACGCTTGAGGAAGATCGTTACGGATGCCGGCCTATAAATTTTCGAGACGCGCAGAAGCTGATTTAGAGGTTATTATTCGTTACACGCTTGATAACTGGGGTGCGAAACAAGCTAGCAGTTATATTGACGGGCTTGAAAAACGGGCGCAGTCGCTCGCTGACGCACCAAACCTTGGTAAGGGTTATGGTGATCTTGCCATTGGCTTACGTGGGTTTGGGTTTGTGTACCAGAGCCACGTGATATATTACCTTGAGGCTAAACACGGGGTTACGATAGTGAGAGTTGTTCATCAACGCATGAACCCTTCGCTGCATCTATAAGATTTAAAAACAGAAAGAGCTTCAAGTAAACCTGATTAATACGGCAGGCATGATTGCGTTTCTTGCGTATGCCGTTCATCTCACGGCCACAGTCCAGTTTGGGAGTGTCACGTCTTGAATCTTGAACCAACTGGCAAAAATTCAACACTCAAGACGTGACACCATAATTTTCGTTAGACGCGACACTATAATTTTCGTTGATTAGGTAAATCGATGGCCTAATTTATAAAATTGGCCGATAAGGATGGTGGATTTTATTCGGCATGTTGACACTGGCCGGCCCTAATCACATTTTCATTAAACTACGTTGTGAAACAAAATTCGTTAGTTTGGTGTTACTCGGCACATAGCTAATAAGCGCACGAGTGTAGCTGTCATAATAAGGCCTTAAAAGCATACAAATGAGTATACTTTTAAGGCTGTTACCATTACCAATCAAGCTAGGGAGCCCTTGATTCGGCGACAAGTGCTACCGATAGCATGATTGGTCCATGCATGGTATGCATTGCTATTTTAGTGACATGATTGACATGAGCCTGGTGGGTTGTTAGATGGCTCAGGTGGCTCAGATAATAGCTCTTGCTCACCTTTAAGAAGACTGAAATCAGTCGAATTAAATGAAGATTTATTTCCTTGGGCATAGAATACCTCTAGCACTGCACCGCCTTGACCTTCAAAGAAAACCACTTCAACCTGATGAACACCTTGCTCAAGCCACTTTTGACCGACTGGAGATAGCGCGGCAGAGTGATAACCATCATAGGACACAATAGTTTCGGAATTAATAGAAAGAACCGAGCCATCGTCCGATTTCAAACCGAAAGTATACCAACCGGCCTTAATGACCGTGATCGACGTATTGGCGATCAGTGCGAAGTTGTCAGTCCGCTCATCATCGCCTGCCTCAAAGGGCTTAGCGCCAGTTAGAAAGTTACCCGTATCGTAAGATGAATCTGTGAAGTCTAACGTTTCTTTGGTAAAGCTAATGGTATTACCTAGATCATGAGCGGTACTCACCATCTGCTTTGCTTCAGTCGTGTTTGCCGGCCAGATGGGCGTATCGGCGAGCTTAATTCTCCAACCTTTATCGTCAACATAGACGTACCAACGAATATATGCCGTGTCACTATTAGCCGGGCCCCACACCCAAGCCGCGTCGATGTCGTAGTTCTCTATGGCACCGAATTGTGTTCCCCAGGGGCCAGTTCCATATGCGGCTTGTTTAAAAGCCTCCGACCACGCCGTGTCATCATGGCGAGGGGTATGCCAATTAGCCTGATAGCTAGACGACACAACAGCACTCTCATTGAGTGATTGTCTTGACCCTCTATGAAATTCCAAGTTTGCAAATATGCCTTTAGGTCCACCCGCGTTTCGCACCTTCATTGCAATGACGTTTTGCCCTGGGTTCAAATCGAGATTATCTATTGTGTCGGTATACCACCAAACGCTTCTATTGGGCATTTTGGAGTCATCAATTTGTATGCCATTGACATACAGCTCCTGAATTTCGTTGTCCGCGCTAATTTTAAGCGTGTTAGTAAAATCTAGAGCATCTCGGTGGCCTTTAACTAGAAGAATGTTTTCCTGTGACGCACTAAGGATTCGAGCATTGTCTGAACCATAGGTTTTGATAAGTTTTTTCACATTTGACCGGTCCGGTGTATATGTAAAGGCGTCGTCCGCTAGTGTAAATGAACTAGCCCCACTGGTCATCACCATTGCACCGCCAGCGGTCATCATAGATCTCAGAGTAGAATCTGAAGAATCAGCGTTTAACGATGAAAAAATTGGTAAGTCCACTGCATCTGTATCCGGATATTTTTGTAAAATTGGATTGAGCGGAGGAGAGGTTGCATTGGCGCCTTGACTTCCCAGATTTGTTTTTGTAGCGAAATAGTAAAGCCTGCCATCAACATGCCGCTCTGTCACGTGAACAACCGGGTTACCAAGGTAATTCAGATTCAGCTTTTGATAAGCCGCATAGTCGCGCAGCGGCGTGTTTGGATTACCGTTTCCATAGAAATCGGAGAGAATACTTGTATCTAAATACAATACTGGAAACTTGCCAGTACTTGGGAAGCGATCTTCGTACATTTTATTAATCGACATCACATAGCTATAAGCCTTGCCCCAAGTCGTTCTCAATATATTTGCTTTCTGCCCGGAGTCGTTGAAATTATCAGGCCGGTAGTCTTTTAAATATTTTTTTGTTTGAGACGAATAATACGGGTCTAATAAATCCAAACGTTTTGGAAGTGCAGTAGTGCTCATATTAGTGTTTACCAGCGACTTCCACCACATTCGGGTAGCTGTCTGCACGGCGGCTTGATTCCCTAAAGAGTGGCCGGCAAACCTCACGTTGGAGTTAGTTTGTCTACCGTCGAGTACCCCTCGAATCATTTCCGAAGCCATAACTCCGACTGACGGTATTTCACAAACCTGTGGGACAAAAACCTCTTGCCAAAAAGGTTTTCCATTAGTCGTTGCAGGGCATGTTTTAGCCAGATCTACGCTGAAACTCTCGTCGTGGTCGTTACAAGCCACTTTTCTAACAAATTCTTTGCAACTGCTGGTGCTTTCTCTTAAACCCACTAGGGCCGGGTAACTATAATAACTGTCGTGATCCAAGATGAACTTGAGAGCTGACTTGGCTTGCGAAAGAGGTGTGCCATTATGCATCTTTATATTCTGTATATCTGCTGTGGTTTTCCCATCAATCCACGGGGGGGCCTGTGAAGGATAGCGCTTTGAGTTTGATCATATCAGCGTAGGCTTCTTTGTCTGCGAGAGAACTTGAATTGGTTACAACTTGCCATTTAGTCTTATCAGCGGTAGCGGGATCATAATACTTAAGCCTCATGCCAGTGGCCCCGTTACTGGACCAAATTTTCCCCTCCGCAGCATTTACATTGAAATTTAATAAAGAGGCAAATTCCCCGCCTCCGGTCCCGGAGCCGACACTAAGCTTTTCACCACTATCATCAGCCCATGGCGTCCAATAAAATATTCCTACGTTCCATCCATCGTCTTTCCATGCCTGAAGCGCATTGTTTGTCTCGGTGTCAAATGTGTAGGTAAAGTTCTCCTCTTTTCGGTCACTCATTGCTCCTGCTTGCCAACCGTGAAAATATATTATCGTGGGCCTTGTTGGCTTGTAATAATCGTCTCCTAGGGTGAGATTGGGGGCCCAGCTTGAATTATCTAGGGTGGCAGAAACACTCGAATTCGAGCCATCAACTGATGTGTCCCACCAATGTAAACCCCATCTACCAACGTAATCGCTCGCATTATTCGCGTTCAGCTCAATTGCCGATACATGGCAGCTCACTAACGTTGTTATCGCTATAACAACAATTTGCAGGCATCGCCTCATTGCTGTTAATTTTTTTTTGTGTGTCTTCATAATTTACCTAAGTTCCCTTGTGAAAGTTCTATTTATTAACCATTCCTATTTGCCATAATAATTGACAAATTTAATGTTAGCATTTGGCTAAATTGCCTGTCTTGAACTTACTTCACACATTACGCAACTCATTGTTACTGGAGTGAGGAACCCTTTATTCGCATTCGGTTAGCGTATTTAGGCATTGTGCCCATGGGCCTAAAAAACCAGTTTCTATGGGGCATTAGCTAATTAGCCAAGAAGTTTTTTTTCACTGAAAAAATTATTTGCGACATTGTTATTCAGCTTTGTGCGCAAGCTAATGAGCTCGCCACAAGCTTTCAACTCAATTAAGCATGATTCTAAGCGAGTCATCTGATTAGGCCCCGCCGCAATAAAAGCCCGTTATATTTTCTAGCAAAAAACCTTATTTGCATTCTTTTTGAAAATAATTGGCGTACTTCGCCAAGCTTTATCGCCTCATATAGGTAAGCCGAGAAAAAATTTCTCGGCGCTCTCGGCGCAACGGTCGGTATCCAGCGCACTCCATCTTGTATTCGTGCTAGATTCGGCCTTACATAGCCCACAGGTTTAACACTCTGAAAATATATAATTGGTGGAATTTTCTTGTGACGTCTCTAAAAGTGGGCAGTTTAGAGGCATAAATCCTTAGGTTTGAAAAATTAGAACACCCCCACACAAAAAAGCTACAGCGAACTAATTCGCGAAAAAGGTGGGCTTAGATTTAAAGGAAGTAATGACCGTAAAACCGTCAAAATTTCAATATAATAAGGAGAAACATTAACGATGATCTGTAAAAATGAAAAGGCTCAGCTCTATCTTGGCAATACTTTTTGTGCATTTAGAGGCAACATATTCAAACCTATAGATGTAAAACCTCCATGCTTCTGTCTCTACGCGTGCGAGTCACCAATGATAATATCGAGCAGGCTTACCACAGCATTGGTAAGCGTTGCTCTTATACCACCCAATGACAGCGTAAATGTTGATTGCGGGGGCAATCAAGTTCTCGTCTTATATCTCAGTCCTAAATGGGCGTCAGCCTTATTGGAAAAACACGGTGGTGTAGTGACTGACTTTAGCCGTAACGTTGTCGGGCTTATCTCAAAAATCTATCAACAACTAGAAAATCCATGCACTGGAACTCAGCTAAAATCACTTGAATACCTTTTAGAACAATTAAAAATCACGTTGTCTGGTGGTCAAGTGGTAGATCAAAGAACGATACAGGCAATTAAAATGCTTGAAAATAGCGCCGAAAAAAATTTTCGGGTAAACGAGATTGCACAGGAGCTTAATTTATCACTTGGCGGCTTTTGCAATTTATTTAAAAGAAAGACAGGGGTGTCTGCGAGAACCCTACGACTGTGGATAAGGTGTGTGAGTGTTGCGAAATCCGTTGGATTCAGTAGCGACCCTACAGCGGCTGTAATGGACGAAGGGTTCTCCGATTATGCTCAATTTTCGAGAATATTTAAGGTGTTTGTCGGCACCTCACCATGTACGATCAGAAGACTGTATAATAAAGTCACCATCACACAAAATATGAATGAACAAGGATACGGCTCATAACCGGGACAAGTCTAATATCCGATTGTTCAACCGCGCGGTGCAAATTGGGCTTACTAGCTAGTACCTATCAAACGTGATGATTGCAAAAAAATGTGTCACGTCTTGAATCTTGAACCAACAGGCAAAAACTCAACATTCAAGACGTGACACTATAATTTTCGATATAATTTTTGACACTATAA
>JBLHWR010000112.1:0-6499 GCA_047629275.1 Gammaproteobacteria bacterium | reverse complement strand
ACAACAGCAGAAAAAACAGTGTTTCTGAAGGTCATAATATTATTATTCTTAATGTGATTACTTTTGTGGAGTTAGATTTATGGCGTTAGGCGTTGGCATCATCCAGTGCTTATCTGGATGATGCAGGTCATCTGTTATTGCTAATTAATCGATGATCAATAGAAACTTATAGCCAATCACTCAGAACTACTAGTAACTAATAGTTCAGTGGCAGGGAAATGCAATCGCGTGACGGGTATCATGTGCAGCATTATGAGCAACATCCATAAAGCCAACGGCAAATAACAATGCCACACCCAGAATAAGGGCGCCAAAAATTTGAACAGAGGCTGACTGGGTGACCGCATTCGCAGACTGGCTTTGAGTGGCCGATGTAATCGATTGTTGCATTAATATATCTCCTATACGCACACACCCGTGCGGTTTTCATTATGTTTTGTCACCATGTGATCGAAGTATTCGAAATTCCTGATGAAAGTTATTTAAATCAAGGCTGGTTCCGGGCTTCTAATTATTATAATAACTAATTACCGTTGCGGGGGCAGCGTAGGCCAATAAATATGAATAAAATCACTGATGCGCTAAGTTATTCATTACTGCCTAACTTCCCAATTATCTCAGTATCGAGACCTTCATTAATCAGAGCAAGTATAACAAATACAAAAAAAATGTAACCACTTGATGGTTGATATTTCGACGGTTACGGTTCTGACCGCGACAAATAATAAATGATCTAGCTGGGCGCAGATGGAAAATTATTTGACGCATCGGGTATTTAACCTCGTCTGTCTGACTGTATAATCCCCAGTCTTAGGAGAACTTCATGTCATTTTTAAATTCTTTACCCGAAAATTCTGGAATCATTATTTGCGGTCATGGTAGTCGAGCCAAAATTGCTGAAGAAGAATTTAGCCTGCTGGCGACTGGATTGCGCGCTAGGTTTCCTCAGTTAGAAGTTGAATATGGATTTTTGGAATATTCATCGCCCAATATACACATGGCGTTGGATCGTTTGATCGCAAAGGGCATAACTAATATTTATGCTGTACCCGGTATGTTGTTTTCAGCTACCCATGCGCAGAATGATATTCCGTCGGTGTTAATTACTTATATGCAAAAATATCCAGCGTTAACGATTAAATATGGTCAAGAGCTTGGTTTACATGACGAAATGATCATGGCATTTCAACATAGAATTATGGAAGCTATCGACCTAGTCGAAATGCCAAAGCCTGGTGATTTATACGACACCATGCTGGTTGTAGTTGGTCGAGGTACTTCTGTTGCGCGAGCCAATGCAGAGGCTTCAAAATTAACCCGCATTGTGGCCGAAAATATGGGTTTTGGCTGGTGTGAAACAGTTTACTCTGGCGTCACTTTTCCCTCGGTTGGTAGGGGGCTAGAAATGGCATTGAAGCTCGGCTTTAAGAAAATAGTGGTGGCCCCATATTTCCTTTTTTCAGGCAAGTTAATTGGGCGTATTAACGCTTACATCGAAAAGGTTGCTTCTGATCACCCTGACGTTAGTTTTCACGTCGCAGATTACTTGCGCGATCAATCTCATGTTATCAATACCTTCGTTGAGCGTATTGAAGAAACAGTATCTCAACCTGCGGTGAACAATGGCTTAATGGAAAAATTTCAATCTAGGTTAGCCGCTGGTGAAGTCACGGTCCATCATCATCATGCAGAGTTCCAGCCTGAGGTTGAATCGAATTCAGAAACTCATTCACACAGTCATGACCATGATCATAGTCATGGGCACTCCCATTCTCACCAAAAGGATGAAGGACATAGCCATTCTGGGCATGGTCATACACATGCGCCTTATCGGCACATTGCTCATCCGCATGGACCGAGAACAATGATTGATGAAAATGTTTGCTGTTGTTTTATGAGCCAGTTTCCTCAAGCCGTTGTTGATGAGGAGCGTGCGCTTAGGCTGTTATCAGGTAAGCCTGCGGTTGATCAAATACCTCAGTGCAAGGTCAAGTAGTGGCCCTATGATAGAGTTAATTGTTGGTGGTGCTCGCAGTGGCAAGAGTGGCTATGCACTTAATAAAGCCCAAGCAAAAGTGCAAACGCAGACAAGCAGTAGCCAACTTAATTTTATTGCCACCGCTGAAGCGCGTGATGCCGAAATGCAAAGCCGCATTAATCGTCATCAACATGAACGAGATTCGAGCTGGAATCTTATAGAAGAGCCGCAGAATTTATCTAACTTAATAAGTCAGTTTTCAGAGGGTGATATCGTCCTTGTCGATTGCCTAACACTCTGGCTAACCAATTGGCTATGTTCAAAAACGCCTGAACTTTGGGGCGCTGAAAAAAAGAATTTCCTCGAGGGCTTAGAGCAGTCTCGTGCGCACTGGTTATTAGTGAGTAATGAGGTGGGCTTAGGTGTAACGCCCATGGGTGATTTGAGTCGTCAATTTATAGATGAATGTGGATGGTTACATCAAGACTTGGCCCAAATTGCTGATCAAGTGACCTTAGTTATGTTTGGGTTACCTCAGACCTTAAAATCACCGGTTTCATAAATTAACGTATTAATGAAGCGTTTATAAGCGAATGCTGTATGAATGAAGACACAATGATCGAATGGTATTTAGAGCCCTGTGCTGAAATAAGTGAAGAGCTAGCCCAGAAGGCACAGCAGCGTCAGGCTCAGTTGACTAAGCCAGCTGGATCACTCGGACAACTTGAGCAAATAGCGATTGAATTATCGGCGATGCAGGCAAAAATTGCACCAACGGTCGATCGTGTTGAAATAGCGGTTTTTGCGGGTGACCATGGTATCGCTAATGAAGCTGTGAGTGCTTTCCCTCAAGTCGTAACGACGGAAATGGTTAAAAACTTTGTTCGGGGTGGTGCCGCTATTAGTGTGATGGCAAAACAAATCGGCGCTGGATTGACTGTGGTTAACGCCGGCACTATTAATCAGCAAGGTTTTGAGGCACCGGTGGTTGATAAACCGATTGCCTTCGGTACTGCCAATATTGCCATTCAACCGGCCATGACTGCACTGCAATGCTTGCAGGCATTGTCACTCGGTAAGGCTATTCTGGATGGTTATGACCAGGCTACTGACGTTGTGATTGGTGGTGAGATGGGTATTGGTAATACGACTTCTGCCAGCGCGCTTGCCACGGCCTTTGGCGTTTCGACAGCTGAAAAATTGGTTGGTCCTGGAACGGGGCTGGATAATAACGGTGTGTCACATAAACTAAAAATGATTGAAAAAGCGCTGGATAGAGTCGGTAACGGTCGATCCGAACTTGAATTGTTAGCAGAATTGGGCGGTTTTGAAATTGTTGCACTGACTGGCTTCTATATAAGAGCGGCACAGCAGGGCATGACCATACTCGTTGATGGTTTCATTTCTAGCGTTGCGGCTGTTGCCGCTTGTAAAATTAATTTAAATGTCAGACCTTGGATGCTGTTTTCACATAAATCCGCCGAACCTGGGCATCAACTTGTTTTAAAGTCGCTTAACGCTGAACCATTGTTGTCTTTACAAATGCGACTGGGCGAGGGCAGTGGTGCAGCGGTTGCTTTGGGGTTATTGCGCGCCGCTTGTGCATTACATAACGAAATGGCAACTTTCGAAGAAGCGGACGTGACTGACGCTTAATATTGCATAACTGATTGCATTACCGACTGCATAATGAGTGCCATGAAGAAATAAATGACAGAATTAAATGAGATTGCCCCGACACGAATAAATTTGCTTAGGCATGGTGAGCATGTTTTAGGTAAAGCAATTTGTGGTGTCAAAGATCCTGAGCTGTCTGAAAAAGGCTGGGGACAGTTGACCAATCAAATTGATAGTCTGGTTGGGCGGGGTAAACAGTGGGACATTTGTGTTGCGTCACCTAGAGTGCGTTGTTCTACATTTGCTCAGCACGTTAGCGAGCAGCTTAATATTGAATTGGTTATTAAAGATGCGCTATCCGAACTCGACTTTGGTGAATGGGAAGGATTGACTGGCGCTCAGGTTGAGTTGAGTTTCCCTGGTCAATGGCAACAGTGGCTTGATAACCCAGATGATCCAGCCCCCCATGGTGGAGAAGCCTACGGTTTGTTTCAGCAACGTATCCTTGATGCTTGGTTCCAACTGGTCTCTCAATATCAAGGTAAACGAATATTGTTATTGAGTCACAGTGGCGTTATGCGCGTTATTTTGACCAATGTTTTAGGCCTCGATACAAAAGGGCTATTTCACTTCAACGTACCTCATGCCTGCCATAGTCAAGTGAGTGTGTATCACCTGTCAGGCAAGCCCGATTGGTTTCAACTTGATCAGCATAATTCGGATGTCTCTTAATCCAGATTAAAGAACCTTACTAAATTTACCTCATGAATCAAATATTACAGCAATTAACTCTAAAGTTACCCAAACCACTCAAATTTGCGGTTGAATTTTTGACCCGAATACCGGTGGGTAAGCACTCTGAATATCAACCTGAAATGGCAGGAGCCGCCGTCGCATGGTATGGCGTTGTCGGCTTATTAATCGGCCTTGTTTTGGCTATGTCAGGCTGGATGTTGACTGACTTAATTGACCTTCCTTCACTGCTCGTTGCCGCTCTTGTTCTAACCATCTGGGTAATAATTACGGGTGCGCTGCATCTCGATGGTGTCGGTGATTGTGGTGACGCTTGGATGGGTGGCCATACGCCCGAACGTATGCTTGAGATTATGAAAGACACCAGCTGTGGTATCGGTGCTATCGTTTCCGTTGCATTGATACTGTTCGTTAAGCTCTCGGCACTCACGATAATTTTAGACACAGAAGATTGGTATTTGTTGCTATTTGCACCTGTCATAGCCCGAGTGATTTTAACCCTAGTATTACTTTATTTACCTTACCTTCGATCAAATGGTTTGGCGACTAAATTACATTCCCATTTAAATACTAAGGCAATTATAACAGCAGGATTAGTGCTATTATTTGTTTTGATATTGATCTGGTTTCAGGGGTTTGTGGCAGCGCTAATGGCCAGTGCAGTCGGTTATCTATTGATTTACCAAAGTCTCATAAAACCCTTGAAAGGCACCACAGGCGATATTTACGGTATCGTTGTTGAAGTAACTGAAGCCGCTGTTTTGATTGGTTTGGTGGCTGCGCTTTAAATTGTTATTACTTAAATAGGTAGCTCAAATAGATAAATACTACTGACTTCTAATTGACAGTTGTTGGTAGTTTACTTACTGTTCCCGATGCAAAAATCATTAGCAGCTCATTCGAACGAAAGTAATCACAAATAATTACGACTAAAATCTGGAGAAGTCTATTGAAACCGGTAAGAATTGGTTTAATCGGTGTTGGAACTGTTGGTGCTAGTACAGCCCTAGTACTTAAAAATAATGCGTCAGAAATTGCGCGTCGCGCGGGTCGTTCGATCGAGGTAATTCATGCATCACGGCGCACGATTAGCCAAGGTATGCCTGCCGGAACAGAAAACATCCCGCTCACGGCCGACCCTTTTGAAGTCGTCAATAATCCCGATGTTGATATTGTTGTTGAGTTGATTGGCGGCTATGAACCCGCGTTAGCTTTGGTGATGAAGGCTATCGAGAACGGTAAGCATGTTGTGACTGCCAACAAGGCGCTGATTGCGATGCATGGTAATGAAATTTTTGCTGCGGCTCAGGCAAAAGGTGTCACCGTTGTTTTTGAAGCGGCTGTGGCTGGCGGTGTGCCGATCATAAAAGCAATTCGTGAAGGATTGAGTGCGAATCATATTGAATGGTTAGCGGGCATTATCAATGGCACCGGTAACTTTATTCTCACCGAGATGCGCGATAAAGGCCGAGATTTTCATGATGTTTTGGCCGAAGCTCAGGCTTTGGGTTACGCCGAGGCAGATCCTACGTTTGATGTTGAAGGTATCGATGCAGCGCATAAGCTCTGTATTCTAGGTTCTATTGCATTTGGTATTCCGTTGCAGTTTTCTGCGGTTTATACCGAGGGTATTAGCAACATATCCACCGAAGATGTTGTTTACGCTGGCGAACTAGGCTACCGCATTAAACATCTGGGTATTGCCCGACGTACAGAAAGTGGCATTGAAATGCGCGTACATCCAACCCTGATTCCTGAGAAGCGTTTGATTGCCAATGTTGATGGCGTGATGAACGCGATTCTGGTGATGGCAGACAAACTAGGACCATCTTTATATTATGGACCGGGTGCGGGTGCTGATCCGACGGCTTCGGCGGTTGTTGCCGATATTATTGATGTGGTGCGTACCATAACCACCGATGCAGAAAATAGAGTGCCACACTTGGCCTTCCAGCCTGAGCATATCGTCGATATTCCAATTTTGCCGATTAGTGAAGCCACGACTGCCTACTATTTGCGCATGCGGGCTGACGACAAGCCAGGCGTATTGGCTGATATCACCCGTATCATGGGTGAAAGTGGCATTTCAATTGAAGCGATTTTGCAGAAAGAACCAGAGCCAGGTATTACTCAGGCGACGATTATTATGCT
>JBLHWR010000111.1:0-6515 GCA_047629275.1 Gammaproteobacteria bacterium | reverse complement strand
TCGGCTTTCTGATTACTGTGGTGAGCATTCAACTCACCACTAGTCTATTGCCAGTGCTCGGAGTGCAATACATTTTCTGGCTATTGATCCCGGGCCCAGTTGTGGGCTTGATTGCTTTGCGTTCTATCCGATAAACTTCAACTTAATATGATATTGGTAGCTAGAAATATAGTTGTTAAATATTCAATAACCTTAAGCGTATAGAAAATTTATTTGTCATTCAATTACTCTGAAAATACCTATTATTTGTATTTATATTTTTTATAATTAAGATATGATTTTTCAGCAACATAAGTTACTTAACCAACGGACACAGACAATAGAATGAAACGAATTTTCATATTTATAATGACTAACATTTCGATTATGGTCGTTCTCAGTATCCCACTAATTTAGACAGTATATTGGCTGAAAATGGGTCTGATCTTAATATAAAAGCCTTAGTGATACTCTCAGGCGTGATTGGTTTCGGCGGTTCGATTATTTCTTTGCTGATATCGAAGTGGATGGCTAAACGGATGACCTCTTCGGTTGTAATTACTCAACCAAAAACGGAAATTGGAAAGTGGTTAATGAGTACTGTCGAAAAGCAGGCTCAGACTGTTGGTATAAAAATACCGGAAGTCGCTATTTTTCCTACTTTGGCTATGAATGCTTTTGCCAAAGGGGCCAACAAAAACAATGCTTTAATGGCGGTGTCTCAGGGCCTACTTGACTATATGGCGAAAGATGAAAGTGAAGTGGTTGTCGGCCATGAAATCACTCGCATTGCTAATGGAGGTATGGTGACTATGGCGTTAATTCAAGGCGTGGTTAATACCTTTGTTGTATTTTTGTCACGTATAATTGGACATGGTGTAGATCGAGTGATCTTAAAAAATAATCGTGGGCATGGTATCGGTTATTTTGTTACTGTTATGGTTCCATATATCGTTTTATCTATTCTTGCATCAACTATTGTGATGTACTTTTCTAGAAAACGAGAGTTCGTTGCCGATACAGATGGTGCTGATTTAACCGGTTACCAAAATATGATTGCTGTGTTAAAGCGTCTGGGACAGTTAGAGTCCGAAGCATTGCCTGAACAAATGGCCGCTTTTGGTATCAATAAAAGTGGTTTGATGTCTTTATTTTCATCTCACCCCACGATAGAAGCGAGAATAGAAGCATTAGAAATGCGCACACAACGGGTTAATAATCGACCATAACTTTATTGATTGATGTTAAAAAAGACAGGTCAACTCTGCGGAACAATAATTCACAAAATAGCCTTATATTCTGCGGTAATGCCTCACTACATTAATTTGTGCGAGTTAAGTTAACAGTTGGCTTGTTTTTTTGGTACTTAATTTAGATTCTCTCTTAAAACGACTGAGTTGGTCAAGGTCACCACTGTAAGCAGTATCCACTTCAGATGAGTATCAGGTTATGAATACAAAAGTTCTTCAACAACGTTTTATGAGGCTTAGAAGTCATAAAGTTTTTGAGTTGTTTGTTGTTTCGGTCATCATCGCTTCAGCGCTGCTTGTCGGAGCTAAAACATACGATCTGCATCCCATCACGCAAATATTAGTGATCTGGTTCGACCGCTTGATCACAACCATATTCCTAATTGAGATTACCATTCGCTTTATTGGTGAAGAAAATAAGAAAGACTTCTTCAAAAATCCTTGGAACCTATTTGATACGTTGATAGTAGCTGTCAGTATGATTCCTATAGACAATACGGACATGGCGCTGGTCGCTAGACTGATACGAGTATTTCGGGTGCTAAGAATGGTTTCGATCATTCCAGAACTTCGTATGTTGCTTAACTCATTGGTTAATGCGTTACCACAGCTGGGCTATGTGCTGTTGCTGATGTTTATTATCTTCTATATCTATGCCGCTATGGGCAGTACGTTATTCGAGGCGATCAATCCAGTTCTTTGGGGAGATATCAGCGTCTCTTTATTGACTCTTTTTCGAATAATGACCTTCGAAGATTGGACTGATGTGATGTATGAAACAATGGCGATCTATCCGATGAGTTGGACTTTTTATATAACATTCATTTTTTTCACAGCATTTGCATTTCTTAATATGGTCATTGGAATCGTCGTAAATGTGATGAATGAAGAACAACAGAAAGTGCTGAAAAAAAAAGCAGTAGAAGCTCATGAGCCTGATATTAAAGATTTAATGATTAAATTAGAGGCGATCGAAGCAAGGTTAAAAGTGAACCAGTTTAAAAAATAGTCATTAGACTTTTTCGAAATACAACGAAATTACATCGCTTCTTTATATTTCTGGCGTCTCTGTTAAATGATTGTCATTCGAAAGCCTTTATGATTTAGTTATAATATAGTTTTTAATGGGCGCTCTTTGTAACTATTGCGTTCTTGTCGTTTTAAAATAAATTGATTAACAAAGGAGAGATCCGTTGGCTGAGTTTAAAATCGAGAATCTGCATGCAGACTTTGGTGCGCGTTTAAATGGTGTTGACTTATCGGCGGATTTATCTGATTTACAATTGTGTGAAATCCATGATGCGATCAATACTTATTCTTTCCTTTGCTTTCCTCATCAAACCATCTCAGATGATATCCAATTGGCATTGACCTGGCGTCTTGGCGTCGCGGAAGCCGAACACGTAACGCTGGGGAAAACGGGCAAGACCACTTATTTTGGCAGTGTCGGCAATATAAATGATGAAGGCATTCAACAGGGCAATCAGCACCAAGACACACGTTTCCAATCGGGTAATAATCTTTGGCATTCTGACTCTTCTTTTCGACACCAACCCAGTTATGTTTCAATTATGTTTCCCTATGAAGTACCTGGAGAATTGGGTGCGACAGAATTTGTTAGTCAACGAGCGGCATACCAACGATTAAATACAGCAGATCAAAGTGCCTACGAAGAAATGACGGTGATTCATGATTATGTTTTTTCGCGTTCCCAGACTGCACCTTTGGACCTTTGTCATGCGGCTTCATTACCTCCTGTAAAGCATCCGTTGATTCGTACAAACCCCACTAACTTGCTGAAAAACCTATACATTGGTGCTCATGCTCGTTCTATTGTTGGCTGTGATGGGATTGAAAGCCGACGGGTGATTGATCAATTATTAGTCGATACAACCCGACCACAGGATATCCTTTCGCACAGCTGGCGGGTTGGTGAAGTTGTGATGTGGGATAACCGATGCGTGCTGCATCGTGGTACAGGTTACGATGCTGATCGTTGGCGTCGACACATGCGCCAGACCCGAGTTGTTGGAGAGCACAAGGGTGTTTTGTGAGGGATTCTATTTAAAAATTTAAGGCCCTTAGTTCTAGAAAAGCATAAAAAAAGGTCAGTAATATTTAATCATAACAATGAATTAAAAGGATGATGGACGGTGCTGCAATGGCCTAGTTATCCGGTATTAAACGTTTACCCAGTCCGACGGCGTTTTCGACATCGTAACCAATCGCTTGGTAAAACTGTATTACTTCGCTATTAGTACCACGAACCTGAAGGTTTATTTTTGGACAGCCTTTATTCAGAATCAATACTTCAACCTGCTGCATCATGGCTCGAGCGTAACCCTTACGCTGATGTTTGGGTGATACGGCCAAGTAATTGATCCAACCACGATGACCTTCGTATCCACCCATGACCGTTGCGATTATTTCACCCGATGGGTCCCCTGGAAGTTGACCAATCAAAAATAGGTCAGGATCAACCAACATCTTGCGTTGAATATCTTTAACCGGATCATTCCATGCGACAACTAAATTGCAGGCTTGCCATAAGTTAATGACGGCTTGTTGGTTGTCTAAATGGTAGGGTTTAATATTCAAGAGGGTTCATAGGCGTCTATGTCAGCCTCAGGTTTAATTAGTTTATAATCCCAATGGTGGGCAGCTTGTTGCAATATTGCTTTGGGTTTTAAATTCAGCCATGAGGCTTGTGTCGGCTGATTTAGAAATTCTAGGGCGGATATTAAAGTTGCAGCTGGATAATTAATATCGATGGCTTTTGCTCCTGTTTGTTTGCTGAGCTTCTTGCCATCACTATTGGTGATCAAGGGTAAATGTAAGTACTCAGGTGTTGGCAGTTTGAATCGTTGTTGCAGGTAAAGATGCAAGCAGGTCGATAGCAGTAGGTCGGCACCTCGTATAACTTGATTAATTTTTTGACTGTCATCGTCAAGTATTACGGCCAGATGATAGGCATAAATTCCATCAACACGTTTTAGAATAAAGTC
This sequence comes from Gammaproteobacteria bacterium, assembly GCA_047629275.1. Taxonomy (GTDB): domain Bacteria; phylum Pseudomonadota; class Gammaproteobacteria. Next base: position 2,281 of record JBLHWR010000111.1, on the reverse strand, counting down.
TCCGACTTGTTCTTTTAGATTAAGCCCGATATCACCATAAATTTTGTCGTTAAATTGACTGATGTTGGCTGACTCCGTATTGAGTCTGATTGAATGATCGTTTGAAGTGAGATTTTCGTTTCTACAAACCCCCGGATAAATCGGCCCCATCAAGCCGGAGTTGATGCCTTTTTCTCTGAGTGATTTTCGACTACATTTGCAAGCATAGCAATCCTGCTGGTCGAGTAATTCGACTAGCTTTGATTCATAATATTCGAATCGACTGCTCTGATATAACACTTCGCCATCCCACTCAAAACCATAGGCTTCAAGTGAGGTGAGAATTTGGCTAGTAGCGCCTTTAACGACGCGAGGTGTATCGACATCTTCGATGCGCAGTAACCATTGGCCTTGTTGTGATTTGCTATGGCAGTAGCTGGCAACAGCAGTCACTAAAGAACCAAAATGTAATGGCCCAGAAGGCGTTGGGGCAAATCGGCCTATGACCTTGCCTTGGGTCATTAGTGCATCACTTGGTCAATAGATTTTGAGTCAGTAGTTTTTCGAGTATGCCTTGATACACTTCAGTCAATTGTTCAACATCAGACACTCTGACGTGCTCGTTTACTTTATGAATAGTTGCGTTGACTGGGCCAAGTTCGAGCACTTGTGCCCCAGTGGGAGCAATAAACCGACCATCAGACGTACCGCCAGCGGTGGATAGTTCGGTATCAAGTCCTGTAATCTCTTTGATAGATTTTTTTGCAGCTTCAACTAACGAACCAGCGCTGGTTAGAAAAGGCAAACCAGATAGATTCCAATCTACATCATATTCGAGGCCGTGCTGTTCAAAGATAGCTTCCGATGTTTTGATGATTTGATGATGATCAAGCTCAGTCGAATATCGCAGGTTAAAAGTGACTTCAATGTGACCAGGAATAACATTGGTGACACCTGTGCCACTATGAATGTTTGAGATCTGTAAGCTAGTGGGTGGAAAAAATTCGTTGCCATCATCCCAGTGCACGGCGCAAAGTTGGTTGAGTGCGGGTAGAACTTTATGAATTGGGTTGTCAGCTAATTGTGGATAGGCAACATGTCCCTGAATGCCTCGAACGGTGAGCACAGCACCGAGTGAACCACGGCGACCATTCTTGACTGTGTCGCCTAACTTGATAGAGCTTGAAGGTTCGCCAACCAATGCCCACTTGATTTTCTCACCTCGGGCTTCAAGCGTTTCAATAACTTTAACGGTACCATTTTTAGCCGGGCCTTCTTCATCGCTGGTAATTAAGAAAGCAATTGAACCGGAATGATTGGCGTGATCGTTCACGAAGCGCTCACAGGCAGTGACCATTGCCGCAATGCCAGCTTTCATGTCGGCAGTACCTCTGCCGAATAACAAACCATCGCGTACTTCTGGCTTAAAGGGATCACTTTCCCAGTTTTCAACAGGCCCGGTTGGTACCACATCGGTATGACCTGCAAAAGCAAATATGGGCTCATTAGTGCCTCGTCTCGCCCATAGATTGGTCACTTCGCCAAATTGCATCGTTTCACATTCAAAGCCAATCGCTGTTAATCGATCAATCAGTAATTGCTGACAGCCAAGATCGTCTGGTGTCACTGATCTCATAGAGACCAGTGACTTGAGTAATTTTAAAGTTTCGGATTCCATTAGCGATTCACTTCGACTCAAAAATATTGTTGTAATTTGCGTCACTAAAACCGACATGACGTTCGTCACCCTTAACCAGAAGGGGTCGTTTAATAATAGCAGGGTTATCAAGCATGATCTCAATGGCTGACTCTTTATCGATGTTGGTTTTAACCAAGTCTGATAGTTGTCGCCATGTCGTACCACGTTTATTAATCATAATGTCCCACCCCAATTCATTCACCCAATCGCTAAGGAGTAAAGGGTCTAGACCTTGTTTCCTATAGTCATGAAATTTAAATTTTATCTCATGTTCGGTGAGCCACTGCTTGGCCTTTTTAATAGTATCGCAGTTAGCAATACCATAAATTGTGACAGAATCAGCCATGTTTAGTTGCCTAATTACTATTCGGTTCTTTGCTTTTAATCGATATTTCTGAGTAGATCGTTAATACCAACTTTAGATCGTGTTTTTTCATCAACTTGCTTAACAATAACGGCACAGTAAAGGCTGTAAGAGCCATCTGCGGAAGGCAGATTACCTGACACCACGACTGAACCAGCAGGAATACGACCATAGCTGACTTCACCTGTCGCACGATTAAATATCTTAGTGCTTTGACCGATGTACACACCCATTGAAAT
>JBLHWR010000110.1:0-6557 GCA_047629275.1 Gammaproteobacteria bacterium | reverse complement strand
ACAGGGTCCCGAAGAAAACCGAGCGTCCTGCGGGCGCAAGCTCGGTTTTTCGGGAAAGCCAATGGCTTTCTCGATCATGGTATAACCTCTAGTTATTCGGTGGTTTGCTCCACCAGGCCAAAGTAGGCTAACACAACCACTGAGGGATCGTGCACTGTTTGGTATATCTAAAATGACTATCTATATAGTTAACGTTAGTATTTGAATGGACTATTCGTAATTAGCTTGGATGGTCAACTCAGATTTTTTACTTCATGGCAGAGGAATCTCGACGATCCATATTTACCGCTGAAAACCCACATTTATTCTATCCAGCCTTAATTTATCGGATCTGGATAGTTTTGGTGAGGTGGCTTTGATTAATGTAAAGATGGTTTATAGTTGAACTACTGAGTTGCAGTTAAAGCATATGAATAAAAAGGGGCATAGTTATCAGTTTATACAAGCCTATCTAACCCCCTGCCTAGCTGATTTAGTTATTTCTATTGACCCTACTAAACAATTAAAAAACTAGAAACTTTTGAGGTATAGCTGTTCTACTTTTTCTCTGGCCCAAGCCGTTTTACGGAGGAATTTTAGACTCGATGAAATGCTTGGATCACTATTAAAGCACTTAATATCGATCAGATTACCCAACGCCTCCCAGCCATGCTTATCAACAAGCTGAGTCACCACCTCTTTTAAAGTGACGCCATGCAGGGGTTCTTTCGAAGATTTTTTATTAGTCAACCGATTCACCTGTTATTGTCTTTGATTAGCTAGATCATAGTTGGTATGTTGTCATAAAAAATAAACTATACAATCGAAAGTTCTAAAATGTATTTATAATCGGTATGATAGCAATCTATTATGCAAAGATAATTAATATAAATATGTGATCAATATTTGGCGGACACCGATAGATAGATTAATATTAAGCTAACGTAGATAATCATAAAACGGAAAACATGGCTTCACTGCAAGATCAATTACTCAAAGCTGGCGTGATCAATAAGAATAAGGCTAAGAAAGCCAAAAATGATCAGCATAAACAAGCTAAGGTTGTTCGCAAAATGGGCGGAAAAACTGTCAATGAAGCTAAGGCAGCCGTTGTTAGTGAACAGGTTAAAAAAAATGAACGTGACCGCGAACTTAACTTAAAGAAACAGCAAGAAGCCAACCAAAAAGCAGTTGTTGCTCAGATTAAGCAATTGATAGACCTCAATAAAATAGTCGGTAACCGGGGTGATATTCATTATCGCTTTGTATATGAAAATAAGGTGAAACACATCTACGTGACTAACGAAATGCAAGACCATCTTAGTCGTGGGAGGTTAGCCATTGTGTCGTTATTAGGCAATGTGACTGAAAAATTTGAAGTTGTGCCCGCTGCCATCGCTGAAAAAATCGCCCAACGGGATAGTGCCTATATCGTTCAGTTAAATGTTAAAGAGTCGGCTGAAGAGGTCGAAAATGATCCCTATGCTGATTATCAAATACCCGATGATTTAATGTGGTGAATACGCAATTTAAACTTATTAATAACCCCGACTATCGCCCCAACGTTGGGATTATGTTAATCAATGATGATCGACTTATTCTGGCGGGTGAAGCGTACCATTACCGTGGCGATTGGATGATGCCCCAAGGTGGCATAGAACCCGGCGAAACCACATTAGAAGCAATGCAGCGTGAACTATTTGAAGAAACCAGCCTGCTACCAGAGCAGATTCAGATAGTTAGGGAACATGATAAATGGCTGAGCTATCAGTTTAGAGAGCCCGTAAAAAAAGAAGGCATTTTATATACAGGCCAACGCCAAAAATGGTTTTTACTGGAGTATAACGGATCGTTGCCAGACGCTACCAAAACTCAGGACAGGGAGTTTACTCAATTTGACTGGGTAACACCGCAATGGCTAATCGACCACACAACACGATTTAAGGCTGAAGTCTACAAAACTATTTTTGACGAATTCGAAATACTCAGTCGCTAATAAATTAATGCAATCAAGTCTATTTTCGGCTATCAGCAACACCTTTGAAATATAAGCCAACGACAAAAAACCATTGCAGCAAGACAAAATATAAAAAATTCTTTTGAATATTGTAACCCGTATCGATTGAGTCCTTATAACTAAAGATTGACTGACCATCGATGCTAAGATCATAAATGACGGGCTCTTGCTCTAAGCGTCCTTGGTATAAAATTTGTAACGGAAGACCCAAAGCCCAGTTGTTTTTCGCTTCAAAACAGTCAATATGTTCAACACCAAAACTTAACCAAAAGTCTGATTCAACAATTTTTAAATTATGTGCCATCCTATCTTTTTTACAGCCAATATCCTCTAGCGTTCCATAGAGCGCGGTTAAACTCTGTTTCGCAACTACTTTATCATTCGATGTGATAAGCACAAAATAGATAAGCGCGGCTGTTCCCAACATAGCGACAACAATAATTGGTGAAATACGTCTTAAGACTTCTCTATTCATAAGGTAGGTACTAGGTTACATAAAATGGTTAATGGGCAAAGGTAATTAGGCTCGATAGATAATATCACTTACCTTCATCACTAATGGGCGTTGCTACGGGTTTTACTAAGGCTAACCCAACTAGCGAGACAGCTACAGCAATCCAGATCCAGATACTGTGTTCCTCACCATAAAATATAATACCCAAAAACACGCCCGAAATGGTAATGATATAGGCACACTGGCTAGTGAATACTGCGCCTGCAATTTTAATCGCATAAAAGTATAGAGCGTAGGCTAGGCCTGTGCCAATTGCAGCCCCAATAACACCATAACCCGCAGGTGTTACAAGCCATGAGACCGGCTCAGTCACGCCTAACCACAAGCCCACTGGGACCATTAGAAGAATAGAAACAATATTCGAACCGCACAGTAGCTCGGACACATCAACCTTTCGGTCAACTTTGTGTTCGATATAAATGCCTTCAATTGCATAGCTAAAGGCACAAGAAATTGCTAGTAAAATCCACAGGTTGGCATCTTCACTGGCCAGACCTTGATCTGGGATGACCAACAACAAAATTGCTATCATGCCAAAAACAATACCGAAAACTCGCCTTATAACGACTCTTTCCAGTTTCAACACTAGCATGATCATATAACTGAATAGCGGGATGGCCGAAATGCTAATCGACAAAATGCCAGCAGTCAGATGAGATGCTGCATAAAAATAAGACAAACTAGGAAAGCAAATACCAACGATAGCGAGCACGGTATAGTGGCCCCAATTGTCTCGTCGAAAAATCGGTTTTTTAACCACCATTCGATAAATAACAAATAGCAATGCTGTTATGACCACCTGCCATACCGAAATGCCTAGTGGGTGAGCACCCTCAGATGCTGCTAACAATACCAGTGAGAACACACCGCCCCAAATAGCACCGGCAGCTATAATTAACGCATAGGATAAGCAAAGCATTTTTGACATTATTTGATTGGCTCTAATGGCACACTATATAACCCTGAATAGTATGTGGCTGCTTATTTTAGTTTGAAGACTAATCGCACCTAATGGAACAATAAAACAGGAATTTTGCAAGAAGCAAGCATTGCTGATGTTGTCGACCCGACGAAGAAGTTACGAATGTGCGAATGGCCGTAGCCACCCATTACCAGTAAATCAAATCCATCTGTTTCGACATGTCGTGATATGACTTCTTCCACTAGCCCCTGCTCAATATTAACAGCAACAGAAAAACCTGCGCTGCGCAGTTTGTCAGCGGCTTGCTGTATCTGCTGTGCACCCTTCGATGATTCTGGACCGACCGACAATAGTTGACATTCAATGTCCTTGAAAACAGGACTATTGGCTAGATGATCGATTGCCTTGTTGGCACTATTGCCGCCATCGAAGGCGATTAATAGTCGGTTAATGGGCTTAAAAACACGTGATGCAACCAACACTGGCTTTTTACTGGAGCGCACAACATGCTCAAGATTGATGCCCAGATGTGACATATCGTGCTCGGCAGATATACCTCGCTTTCCAATCACAAGTAGGTCGGCGCCTTGGTCACTTTCTTCGACTGTTTCGACCACTTCACCATGACGCAATCGAGTGGTCACTGTCTCAATACCCTCTTCTTGCATTCTGATTTTTGCTTCCTCTAGAATGGCTCGACCTATCTTATGAGACAACTTGGCTTTTTGGGAATCAAGCTCAACCAGCTCTTCCATTAACGCGGTTCTAGCGCCAAACCCAATACTGCCACTTAAATTGGATGCATCATCAGCAGCACTTTGCTGTCGAGCCAATACATGTACAAGATCGACTGACGCATTGGTCTTTTGTGCAAGCCAAGCCGTATGATCACAGACACTTTGTGCGTAGGCTGAGCCATCGACCATGGCCATGATTTTAGTTATAGAATACATTGCTTAGTGCCCCAATAATCGCTCTAAAGCGCCTGGTTTATCATGTTCGCCTAACTTGTCGACGATGGTTTCACTGGCTTCGTTTAGCCCTACTATTTCTACTTCTGCACCTTCTCTACGGAATTTCAAGACAACCATATCCAACGCAGTGACACTGGATATATCCCAAATGTGCGCATTACTCACATCAATTATGACATTTTCGAGCGCCTCTTTGAAATCAAATGATGTCGAAAACTCATTCGCTGAAGCAAAGAATAGCTGACCTTCAACTAAATATTTACGTGACATGCCGTCCTCTGACAGAGTGGATGTAATTCGAAATATCTGAGCAATTTTCCAAGCAAAGAAAAGGCCTGAAAACAAAACACCCGCCAACACACCTAGCGCCAAATTATGCGTAGTGACAACGACCCCGACAGTGACTAACATGACGATCGAAGAGCTACGTGGATGATTTTTCAAATCTCGAATGGATGACCAGCTAAAAGTTCCAATAGAAACCATAATCATAATCGCGACGAGCGCGGCCATCGGAATTTGTTTTACCCAGTCACCCAGAAAAACAATCATTATGAGCAAGAATATGCCTGCACAGAAAGTCGATAAGCGACCCCGACCACCAGACTTAACGTTGATCATCGATTGGCCAATCATTGCACAACCAGCCATCCCTCCGATGAAACCAGTCGCCGTATTGGCTATGCCTTGACCGATACATTCACGGTTTTTATCACTCGTGGTGTCCGTTAGCTCATCAACTATTGATGCCGTCATTAATGATTCAAGAAGTCCCACCGCAGCAACAGCCGCTGAGTAAGGCAAAATAATCATCAAGGTTTCGAGGTTTAATGGTATTTGAGGAATAAGAAAAATAGGCAATGTCGAGGGTAGTTCACCCATATCACCAACCGTTCGAATATCCCAACCCAACCAGATCGACAATCCCGTTAACACTAAAATACACACTAAAGGTGATGGAATTGTTTTTGTCAGGAGAGGCAGTAGATAAATGATGCCGAGACCTGCCGCTACTAAAATATAGGTGAGTGATGGCACATGAATCAATTCAGGCAACTGCGCCATAAAAATAAGTATAGCGAGGGCATTCACAAAACCTGTCATCACCGATCTGGAAACGAACTTCATGACGTATCCCAGTTTCAACAGGCCTGCAACCACTTGCAATAGACCCGCCAATATCGTTGCAGCAAGCAAATATTCTAGTCCATGATCTTTTACCAGAGTTACCATTAAGACAGCAGTGGCTGCAGTCGCAGCTGAGATCATGCCGGGTCGACCACCGGTTATTGCAACAATTACGGCAATCGAGAAAGATGCATACAATCCCACTTTGGGATCGACGCCAGCAATGATTGAAAATGCAATAGCTTCAGGTATGAGCGCCAACGCGACAACCAGTCCAGCTAAAATATCGGGGCGTATATTGCCTAGCCACTCAGTTCTTAACCGAGAAAACGCATCAGTTTTCAAATTATTCTCTATTTATTAATGTATCAGTGTGATGTTGAGTTTAACTGAGCAAGCTTTAATTTTAGCCATGCTTGTCGTTATAAATACTCGGTGAACAAGTAATTGCTGCGAATATACTTAGATTTTTATAAAGTGGGCCCAGTATTGAGATGTTTTTTTTCAATTCCAAGCGATCTTTTGCTATTGCCCTGAGATCATTAACCTCAGGTAGGCTAATTATGGGGCAAAATAGCCAATAAGAACAGGATACAACCAGACTTTCGTTAATGGTTAAGACTCACGACTTACATGCTTGAGAATCTCAATATCGTCAAATGGTTAAGGAATATGCAATGGCGACAATATAGTCAGCACTTTGAGGCGTTGTTACTAGGGAGCGTAGCATCAACAATAAAAAAGAAACAACAATGGGTTTTTGAGATGATCTCTTTAAAGTTGTCTTTTATAACTTAATTATGAATACTCATCCTTCCGCTTCCTCGTTACCCGTGAGCTTTCTATATTTGTCCATTAACTCATCTTGAGTTTCGACAATATTGGGGTTCAGTGGAATGCAATCGACAGGACAAACAACGACACACTGAGATTCGCCAAAGTGACCAACGCACTCAGTACACAAGTCAGGATTAATTTCATAGATTTCTTCACCAGGATAAATAGCGTCGTTTGGACATTCGG
>JBLHWR010000109.1:0-6682 GCA_047629275.1 Gammaproteobacteria bacterium | reverse complement strand
CCCCAATTGGTTACGGTAAGTCGTTTTATGATCCAAAAGTTAATTGGATGTACACAACGGAAAAAGATCCTGGCCTTAATAATCAGTCCAACTACTGGCCACGTGGCAGAGTTGTTGGGGGATCAAGCTCGATAAACGCGATGGTTTATATTCGTGGACAAGCTGAAGATTATAACCATTGGCAAGCATTAGGGAACTCTGGGTGGGGTTGGGATGATGTACTACCCTACTTTAGAAAATCAGAAACTAATTCAGATGGCGGAAATGCCTATCGCGGTGACAGTGGTCCCTTGTACGTAAATAATGTGAGCAAGCAGTACCACCCTTTGACCAAAACCTTTATTCAAGCAGGACAACAATTTGGTTTTAATTACAATGCTGATTTTAATGGTGCAAGTCAGGAAGGTCTAGGCTATTACCAAATCACGACTAAAAATGGACGGCGAATGTCAGCTGCTCGAGCTTATTTACACCCTGCACTCAAACGTGACAATTGCCAGATAGTGACAAATGCTCAGGTCAATCGAATATTGTTTCGTGATAATGCGGCTTATGGCGTCGAGTATAAAAGACAAGGTGAAATTCATGTAGTGTCTGCTAATCGTGAGGTAATTGTGTGTGCCGGCGCTATTAATTCACCCCAACTATTACAACTATCGGGCATAGGTCCTTCAAAGTTACTGAAAGATCTCGGTATTCCAGTGGTGCATGCCGCTGCAGCGGTCGGACGTAATCTACAAGACCACTTGGGGTACACCCATTATTATAAATCCAAAGTACCTACTTTAAACAACCAGCTTTATCCTTGGTGGGGCAAGCTAATCGCTGGAATAAAATATGTTTTATTGCGTCAAGGCTTATTGTCCCTGAGCGTGAATCAAGCGGGCGGTTTTATTCGCAGTAATGCCAATAAACTGAGTCCCAATTTACAAATGTATTTTGCTGCGATTACCTACTCAACAGCCCCAGCAGGTGAACGCCCACTCATGCAACCAGACCCGTATCCAGGCTTTTTAAATTCGGTAGGTCAATTGCGTCCAGCCAGTCGTGGTCATCTTGAAATTAATTCAGTTGAGCCGACCATTCATCCAAAAATTTACCCTAACTACTATTCGGCTGAGGAAGATGTTATTGAGATGTTAGAGGGCGTCAGAATAATGAGAGCAATGGCCGAAACACCTGCGTTGAGTAACATAATTGAACATGAGATGACGCCTGGGCTTAATATAAATTCTGATGATGAATTAATCGATGATATCAGGCAGCGTAGTAGCACTGTTTTTCACCCTACCAGCACCTGTATGATGGGATCGAATACAAATGAGTCAGTGGTTGATTCGCAAGGGCTAGTCCATGGTGTACGTCAATTACGCGTTGTCGATGCTTCGATATTTCCTACCCTTATTTCGGGCAATACCAATGCGCCAGTAATGATGGTTGCAGAAAAGATAGCCGATCAAATTTTACCTTAGAACTCTTTTTAATGGCGACTACTAGAGCTCCATGCCATACTAAATTAAAGCTTTATTTCGATTTTCTCTTTTCGCTCCAACCGATGACATTATTGAATTCATCTAGGTCATTACCGCAAGCACACCCACATGATTCTCCTGTTCATGGAATAAGCGCAATGCTCATAAGCATTGTTTTATTTTCAGCGATGGATTCAATCGTTAAGTGGTTGGGTGGCAGTTATCCCACTCATCAAATCATGTTCTTTCGCTGTACGGTTGCCATGGTACCTATCCTTGTCATTATCGGTATGCGTGGTGGCATTTCTTTGTTACGAATACAGGAGCCATTTTTACTGTCCTTACGTTGCTTGCTAGGTATCACCGCAATGGGGTTTGCATTTTATGCATTTTCATTAATGCGCCTTGCCGATGGTATTGCTATTTTACATACCACGCCTCTTTTTATGACTATATTGTCGATTATTTTTTTTAAAGAACGCGTTGGTTTGCATCGTTGGGTTGCTGTAATGGCTGGATTTGTCGGAATGTTGATTGTCGTCCGACCTGGTAATAGTATGTTTGAAAGTGGCAGCTTTTATATGCTGTTGGCAGCATTTTGTATTAGCTGCACCACAATATTAATCCGCCATCTGAGTATTCGTAGCGATCCCGTTAACCTGACATTTTACTTTACAATGAGCGGTATTGTGATTAGTTCGATTGCGATTTTTTTTCTTGGTTGGCAATCACCAGAGGGGCGTGATTGGCTGTTCTTTATTGCAGTCGGACTTTTGGGCGGTATGGCTCAATATCTAATGACTGTTAGTTATCGACAGGCACAAATCTCAATTGTGGCACCACTTAAGTATTTGAGCATAGGGTTTGGCGGCGTTATTGCTTATTTTATCTGGGCTGAGCTACCCGATGTTCAAAGCCTCATTGGCATTGGCATTATTGTCGGCTGCGGTCTTTATACATTACATCGAGAGTTGTACCACAATCGGAAAAGAAAGCATGCCTCTTAATGTGAATTTGCAAGCTTAAGTCATGCTGACCTTTGTCACTTGGGGTTGGGGCTGCAACGCTATCTTTGGCAGAATTGCAGTAGGTCAAATATCACCTATGATGCTGGTCAGCCTGCGTTGGTTAGGTGTATTGATGTTAATTTCAATATTCTGTCACAAACAGGTAATTAAAGACTCGTTAGTCAACCGTCAACACTTAGTTTATTTATCTTTAATGGGCACGATTGGATTTACGCTCTTTAATGCCCTGTTCTATGCAACAGCTCATACTACATCAGCGATTAACATCGGTATTATTCAAGGTGTAATTCCAGTCTTTATCTTTGTTGGCAGTTACTTTTTTTACACACCAGATTAACTGTCCTACAGATACTAGGTGCGAGCGTTACGCTGATTGGTGTTATTATGGTTGCAACAAAAGGTGAATTTAGTCAACTGGATGAATTGACTTTCAACCGTGGCGATTTATTTATGCTGATAGCCTGCTTTTTTTTATGTTATCTATTCTATCGGTTTGACTCGACGTCCTAACATTGCACCAGTGTCGCTGTTTACGCTTTTGGCTGGTTTTGCTTTTTTGGCATCACTACCTTTATGGATAATCGAAATTCAATATCAAGGATTTCAGTCACCAACACCGACTGGTTGGGCCATTGTCGCCTTGGTAACGCTATTACCTTCGCTAGTTTCCCAGCTATTATTTATTTATGCTGTTGGATTGGTAGGAACAGGCAGGTCTGGCATGTTTGTTAATCTGGTACCTATTTTTGCTTCTGTTATGGCGGTGCTATATCTAGGCGAACACTTTGAAGACTTTCATGCCATATCACTAGGACTCGTATTGTGTGGTATTTTTATAACTGAATTTGGCAAAGGTAAAAACATCCAAACAACATCTCAATCCCTACTCACATTTTAACTACTGATTATGCCTTCGCTCTTTAAAACAATCGATGCTGTTGCTCGTCCAAACTATAGTTGGCAACTTTTGTTTCGTATCTTTATACCTTTCGCACTGGGCTATTTCTTGTCCTACCTTTATCGTGTCGTTAATTCGATCATTGCCGGTGACCTTACTACTGAGCTAGATTTAAATGCAACTGAACTTGGTTTTTTAACTAGCGTTTACCTTATTACGTTTGCTGTCATTCAGTTACCATTGGGAGTGCTACTTGATAAATATGGCCCCCGAAAAATCGAAGCGTTTTTATTACTATTTGCAGCCCTTGGCGCGGCTATTTTTGCGTCAGCGACTAGTTTTAACATGCTGGTGGTTGGTCGCGCGTTAATAGGCCTAGGTGTTTCAGCTTGTTTGATGGCTGCATTTAAATCATTTGTCCAATGGTTCCCATCTGACCGATTACCGTTGGCCAATGGGTTACACATGACAGCAGGCGGGTTAGGCGTTCTTTGCGCCTCGTCGCCAACCGCTTGGTTGCTTGAAACCTTAGTTTGGCGAGATCTATTTTGGATATTGGCAATAGCAACGTTGCTGGTAGCTATTATTATCTTTTTCGTTGTTCCTGACAAACCTGTGCCAGTTGCACAAGTAACCATGACTCACCATATAAGTGGCATATTTCATATTTTTAGCGACCGCTATTTCTGGCGCATTATTCCTGCCTCTGTGTCCACACAAGCTACGGCATTAGCCTTAATTGGATTATGGACTGGACCCTGGTTTAGGGATATTGCGGGGTTTAATGAATCTGAAGTAGCTCATTCATTATTACTGATTGGTGTATCGATGATTACAGGATACGTCGTGATTGGCTATACCGCTTACTTTTTTAGTAAACGCGGCATTAATAGCATGACTGTTGCATTGGTTGGGATGAGTGCGTTTATGCTAACCCAAATAATACTCGTGTTTCATCCTATTTACTTTGCTCAATTCACCTGGATGTTATTTGGTTTTTTTAGTACTAGCTCTATTTTGACCTACGCTGCGCTGTCACAACATTTCACAGCCCAGTATGCAGGACGCGCAAACACCGCTTTGAACTTTTTAGTCTTTGTCGCTGGTTTTTTTACCCAGTGGGGCATAGGTGCTGTCATTGATACTTTTCCGTCTAATAGTGAGGGAAGTTACGCTTCAGAGGGCTACCAACAGACATTCATTTATCTGATTATCCTTCAAGTATTCTGTTTAGGATGGTATGCCCTTGGGCGGCGCCAATTGCCAGATTAACCATTCAATGAGTCCATGAAATCATAAAACCAAAGTATCTATCTTTAAAGCGTTAACGGACTCAATAATATAATTTTCAACCCAGATAAGAACCTTTAACGTTGCCCTAATTAAATTCTCAAAAGATCAAATTGACTTAAGGTAAATCGATCTTTTTTTCCGCGCCATTACTATCGGTTTTGCTAGGGTCTGTTTCGCTTGACGCAACAAAATCCGACTGTCCTACAGGGGGATCGTTCGGGTCACCAACCTTGTCTACACCATTACTGCTATCAGCAGAATCTGCCTTAAGTCCAGCAAACATGCCGCCAAATTCAGATTGAATCCTCATCATTTTTTCACGCATTGTTTTCAATTCTTCAGTCAGTGTTGCATTTTCAGCTCTCAGCATTTCTAAATCGTCGGAACTATTTTCAGTTCCTTCTTTGGTAATGCTTTCCACCAGCGTTGGCTTCAAGCTTTTGTATACATCAATTAAATCGATAATCGAAGCATCAAGACTAGTTATTTGGTCAGCATCAGATTTGATCAGTACATCAACCATCTTTTGCAGAAAAAGTCTCTCCTGTAGGTCAATCGTTTTAGACGTAACGGACAGCTCAGTCTCACTTAAACCATAAGCTAGCCGCAAGAAAGCTTCTGTTTCTTCAACTCGTGTTTTTGATCGTATTTTGATTTGTGAGACCAGCTGTACAACCGCCTTTCTATGTTTATTTTTAGACTTAATTTGCAGCCAAACCACGACAAGTAGCGTGATCAATAGGATAACACAGGCCTCCGCTAACAAAATTAACGTAAGTGAGTTCACGTCAAACATCATATGATTCTTCTTTAGGTTTAAATTCGTCAGTCAGCTCGTCATCTAAAGAAATCCCTGCATTTTTAGAGCGACGTCGTAACACAAAGAATATACCTCCCGCAATCAAGATAAGTACTAGGTTAGATACGCCTACAATAATCATTACTTGCGTCCAATCAGTCTTTTCATCAGTCACGTTTAGTGGAGTTACCTCTGCCTCAGTTGGCTCTAAATCTTTAACCTCTGTTAAGTTGGATGATTCTATTATACTTTCATCAGGTTTATAAACACCCACCATCGAAAATGCACCTAGATCATATTCTTGATTTTCGCCATTAATTGTTTCGGCTGAAGCTTTAATGTGAGCCTGAAAAAGTCCAACTTGGTTAGCATTGAATTGAGCTTCCCAAACACCTGAATTATTATTTAGCTTCAACGTAAACTGCTCGCCATTGGGCGCTTTTATTTGAATATCTGGCTGAAGTGTGCCTGCCTTTAAGTATTCTTCCCGTGCCTCAACGGTCAGTCGATAGTTGCCTGGATCCGTTAATGTTTTAATGTTGACTTTGACTGGCCACTGCACCTCAACATCAATGCGTTTACTGCGATTAAATGTTTGACTATCGATTGTTACAATAAAACTATGCTTTCCTTCAACCAACGGGCCCTCAAACTGGTACAGATACTGACCTTTGTCTTTAGGCACACCGCTCGGAGTTAGCGCTAATTGGTTTTCAATATCGTTTTCATTTGTATGTTTTAAATCAAATGTAACCAATTGTAAGAAACTTTCCTTGGTAATTTTTTTACCTTTATTTTGCAATCCTGCGGAAATGGTAATTGGCTCAGATGGTGTAACGTAAGCAGGAACCTCATCTAATTTTAACTTCAAGTCAGTTACAACCATTAGCCTATTGTCTTGATCACTATAGGCATCGATCTTCCAGACGCCCACCGTCGGTTTTTTGATTGTAATTAAGTCGTAACCTTCATCACTACGCCAAGTCGACTGACCTTTTTGTTCAGAATTAATGGTAGTGGAATCTGGCGGATACAATTGTGTTGGCTTACTGCCTTTTGGGCGAAATATGAGCAATGTTAGTTCGCTGATGCTTTTATCAATCGTAAACTTATCGCCTTCAAACTCAATCGTATCGGGATCAGTCGCCCGCTCAAATAACTTGAGGAATATTTTTTGTAATTCCTTTGCTGA
>JBLHWR010000108.1:0-6728 GCA_047629275.1 Gammaproteobacteria bacterium | reverse complement strand
GATGATGTTGAAATGGGTAGGTGGACAAACCGGTGGGGACTGAGTTGAGAGTTCACGCTATTTCGCCACTGTTTAAGCTGGCCGCCACTAATCCGTAGTGCGGATGTTATTTTGCTAGAAGAATAATGTTCGAGTAATCCGACGGCTTGTTCACGCAATGTATTGGGGGTTGGAGCCTGACGACTATTCCTGTTGCTACGCCAGCACTCAAAAGCGGTTGTGAGGGTTGATAAGGGATCTGATGTTGACATGATTGCATCCTGGTTATTTAGTTGCGATCATTAAATCAGTTTAAAAGAGAGAAGTTGAACTATGCTGCCGTAAGCTCACGGATAATGTTGTAACAGAAAGCTCTTTTGGCAGCTTGAAACAGGAACGGGTTCACTGGCGAAACTATCGAACGCGTTATGCTGCTCAGCAGGATGTCATGAATTACGTCACCATGTGGTACAGCTGCCTACGAATGCATTCATACCTTGATTACCAAAGTCCCAATGAATTTGAGCGTATGGATAAGCAGATAAAAGAAGTCGCTTAACGAACTTGACTAGGGTAACCGAATTCAGTTGACCAGGTAATAATGGGGTGGACGACGAGTATCGCTCAACCCTGCTAGAATCAGAGATTAAAATTCGCTAGCCGTATATTATTCTACTTCTGAGGTACTTTAGATCACGACCTATCATCTTCAATTTTTTCATTCTTTGATGTTGTTGGAAATCTAGTGACGTTGAATATTCATGAATATCTCGATTTGTTCAATTTTTCAAAACGATTAGACCTACTAAAACAGATATAAGTTTGACCGAGTATCGCCCCAACATAATCCCTCAGCAATTAACCGCTATACGTAACAAACTATGACATATATTTAGCCTGTTTCTTAACACTTTGTGAATCACCTCTAAGTTTTTTAAAACTATCATTAAAATCTACGCAACACAGTTGTGATTACGAATGATTATCACTAAGGTAGGGCAAGCTCGTGAATTGACTCGCTCACTGTCAACGTTCCACCTCCGTATTAAATTAAATATCACGAAAAATGGACATTATAAATGTTAAAGAAAAACTCAATTGCATTAGCAGTAATCCTAGCTACTCAGACACCAACAGCACTGGCACAAGACCAAATAGAATCAGGAGCTCCTCAAGCCAACACTGATAAAATTGAAAAAATAGAAGTTCGTGGCGTACGTCACCGTCTTCAAAAGGCCGGCATGCTATCTGATAGCATAATGAAAACGGAGGTGATCAGCTCAGAGCTGATGGAAAACAAAAATGCCGTCAACCTTAGCGAAGCTATCGACAATACACCAGGTGTACGGGTCTCAAATGAATGCTCTATGTGTGGTGTGAAACGCATAATGCTCAACGGTTTGCGCGGTGAACAAACCACTATTCTGGTTGATGGCCTGCCCGTACACTCAATGATAGCAGGTTATTATGCCGTCGATGCTATTCCCACAACAGGTCTTGACCGCATAGAAGTGGCCCGCGGTTCAGGTGCCTCTTTGATTGCTCCTGAAGCAATTGGCGGTACCATCAACATTATCACCAAAACTGCCACCGAAAATGCTGCCACAGTGGACATGTCTATAGGTGAAAACGGCAATAAAAAAGTCGGTTTACTCGGCACTGGTGTCAGTGAAGACGGCCGCTCGCGCGTGACCTTGATAGCCCAATATGATTACCGGGATCAAGCCGATGAAGATAACAACAAGGTCAACGAAGCCCCACAACAAGAAAATCAGATTTTTACCGCACGTCTGTCCCATGATCTGACCGATCGCGATAACTTGGTGATGCGTTACTCCCACGTCAATTCAGAAATCTTTGGTGGCCCAATGCTGGGTAAAAACTTCGCAGATGGTACTGCCGGTAGCATAGGTCACGTTTTATCAAACTTTGATGATCTGGAGTCAGCTCAAATGTTTGAAGACGGTGATGTTCGCAAGAATTTTATCGGTAAAGCCTGGGGAACCACTGAATGGGTCCACACCTCACGGGATGAGATGTCTTTTAGCTGGCTGCGGGAGTTGAATGATGAATGGAACATGACTCTGTCTTCCAGTTATTCAGGCCATACTCAGGACTCTTTTTACGAAGGTTTCCGCTACTACGCAGAAGACAAAATGCTGTATTTGGATGCCCGCTTCAACTACTATCTGAACAACAATCACCTGCTGACTTTTGGTAGTGATCACCGTACCGAAGAAATGAGATCCAGCTCTAGCGGCGAAATCAACTCCAATTATATATCAGACTCCTTTGATTATGATGTGTTGGGTTTCTACCTCCAGGACACTTGGCAGGCCACTGACGATCTTGAAATCAATATGGCTCTGCGCTATGACAATGTACAGGCTGACTTTATCGATCCTAAAAAACCGAGTAAAGAGATAGATAAATCAATTCTAGCACCAAGGATCGACATGCAATATACCCATAACGACAGCTGGACTTCCCGCCTGTCAGCTGGCCGTGGCTATCGAGCACCACTATCTTTCTTCGAAACCGACCACGGAGTATTAGATGCATCTCTAGGCTTTGACATCGATATCGAAGAACTGGAACGCTCTACCTCGGCCACCTATGCTTTGAGTTTTGAGGGAGACCGGTTGACGACTACCACCTCACTTGCCTGGACTCAAGTTGAACATCTGGCCATGCTGACTGAAACTGAGGCAGGAGTCCCCCGTTTAACTCAGCTGGATGAAAAAGCCTCTGTTACCACGGCTGATATCGCACTTGGCTACGAAGTTACTGATGAGCTAACTTTGAATTTCACCGCCGAGGGTTTCTTCTATGATGATGCCTTCAAATCAACTTACTCCCTTGCACCAGTAGAAGAGCGACTGACCATTAATGCTGACTGGGATTACCAAGGCTGGGATCTGTTTGCTAACTTGGTATGGGTTGGTAGCCGGGACCTGTCTGAATATGGTTACGAGGGTTATAACCAGATTGATGCCAATGGCAGCGTCGTCGCCTCATCGAAGAAATCCACCGATGCACCAGCTTACTGGACCCTGGATTTGAAAGTCACCAAGGCAGTCACCGACAACATTGACTTCTATGCAGGGGTAAGTAACCTATTCGATTATACCCAAGTCAATGAAGGCGAAAGTCCCTTGTTCTTTGATGGTAGCGGTGGCTACGACGTCGCTTATATCTGGGGTCCTCTTCGAGGACGTGAAGCTTACATGGGGATCAAAGCTCAATTTTAAATTAGGATACTCACTCACAATGCTATGACAAGAATCTATTTTAAAATGTCATAGCACTAAGCCAATACAAATAGTTTCAGCGCAAATAAAGCTGATAGCCGATGAAAGGGAAAGGAGTCAAAAGTGAAAGGTAAACTCATATTATCCCTGCTGATTTACCTTTTATTTTGTTTCGAGCTTGCCGCAAAAACAGGCTCGCTTCAACTACTTAACTACAATCACACGGATCTACAAAGCGGTGAAATTCACTCTCTCGAAAATCTCAAAGGTAAACCTACCCTTATGATGTTTTTTGAGCCTCAGTGCCCTTGGTGCTTTAAACAAGGTAAGGCGTTCAATAAGTTACTAGAGCAATGCCCAAACGCCATCAACATTGTAGCCCTTGGCAGCGGTGACAAAGCAAGCCTGAAAAAGGAGTTATGGAAGATGCGTCTTCTTTTCCCCGGATATCAGGTAGGACAAACTATGTTGAATGATATAGGTCAGATCCCTGCAACTCCTATTACTTTGATTACCGATAGACAGGGCAACTATAAAAGCTATCTTCGTGGATATATAAAACTTGAACAATTGCTGCCGATGCTGAAAAAAAATCTTGGGTTGAAATGTTCCTGAGTCAAATTTAGGCTTACAAAATTCACAATAATTCACAATAATTCACAATAATATCAATAAACCTCAAGCTTAGTCTTACGCAAGTAGCGACTACATTTAATATAGATATAGCCGTTATCAATTAACGGCTATAGAACGACTACGGTGTTATTCAGGTAGTTTGTAGTGGTCAAGTTAAATTGGCCACGGCTTTAGAGTCATTCCAAAACAATCGTTCTGACTCATTTGGCGTTAACCCACCATTATATTGATGGAGTCTGGTTTCATTGTAATATCCAGCGATGTAATTTGTGATCCCTTTATCTGCTTCTGTAAAATTCCCATAACTATTTACGGGTACTCATTCAGATTTCAAACTTCTAAAGAAACGCTCCATTGGTGCGTATCCCAACAATTCCCGCGCCTAACATACGTTGCTCAATCTGAAGACGCCATAATAATTGCCTGAATTTCATGCTTGTGTAATGTGAACCTTGATCGCTGTGATGAATCACATTCTCAGGTTTACCTCTTAACTCAAAAGCCATTTTCAAGGCTTTGCACGTCAGTTCGCTATCTGGCGATAATGACAACGCCCACCCAACAGGTTTACGAGAAAATAAGTCTAAAACAACTGCTAAATATACCCAACGATTACCGACCCAAACATACGTCACATCGCCACATCACACTTGATCTGTTTGGTAACCGCAAACTGTCGATTAAGCGTATTCGGGATCGCTACATGCTCTTGTGCAGCTTTCCTATAAGAATGCTTAGGCTGCTGACAGCTTAATAATCCGAGCTTTTTCATTAGATTAAGGGCTCGATAACGACTGAGGTTAATCCCTTTGTTAGTCACTAATTGCGCTATCGTTCGAGCACCGTCAGAGCCATTACTAATACGATGCGCTGCCTTCACTTCATTGCACAAAATGGCAAAGTCCGTATTAATATGTTCTTTCCTTTTTAGCCAATATTTATAGCTACTTCAATGCACTTTGAATGCATAACAAATTGTGAAAATTGAATGGCTCTGCTTGAGCGCGCCGATTAGCGTAAATTATTCATCGAGTCTGACATCAAGAGAGCTGTAGCCTTTTTTAGGATAAGGTTATGCTCCTCAAGACGAGCTATTTGTTTTTTAAGTTCACGGATTTCAATTTGTTCAGGGGTAATGGGAAATGCTTTTGGCGTGCCACCCTTGCGTTCTAGTGTTAACTGTCTTACCCATTTATCCATGGTGGATTTACCTACGTTCATCGCCATTGCAGCTTGGATGATTGTATGGCTTTTTTTATCTAGGACTAATTGGGCTGCTTCAAGTTTGAATTCAGCACTAAATGTTTTTCTGGTTGTCGATCTCATGTGTTCACCTAAAGTCATTTACGAGACAATAATATCACCTCTATTTAGGTGGCCAAAATAACTATGCCACTACAGATTGAGGGTAAAGAAAATGAAAGCAAAATTATTTGTGAGTAAACTTAACCAGATAACATAAACACTTATCTCTACCTGATTACCCATAAAGCTCAGCCATGCTTAAATACTTTTGCGGCATAGGTGCAGTCCTCAATGCCACATACATAAATCTCGGAAACATGTCTTCAAGAGCAAAGCGACGATTAAATCGGTAGCAATATTCAGCCAAATATCTTGGTAAATGTTTCGCTCTAAATGAATGGTAAGTATCTGTTATTGAGTTTTTTACATTGCCAATCATTGTATTCACCCAAATAAACTGCACTTTAGTAACGCTCTCTGGACCACCTCCTGTGACGGTACTGAAATGTTCACACTTGGCTTCAGTTACTGCCGAGAAGCAACTATGCATCCTTATAAGTACACTATAAATATAGTTCAATTTTTGAGTGAGCATGGCTGACTAATGTGGGTCATCAGGTATCTCTATGACTCCAGCTCAGAGAAAGATTGTTCACCAGTCAATTCAAGCATTAGATACAGGGATCCCTATAGATGAGCTGATCCAACCACTTTTTGATGCAAAATCACAGTGTCCACATTGCAATTCAAGTCAGTTCAAAAGTGGGGGAAAACAAGTGTAATACAAAGATATCGCTGCAATAGCTGCAGTAAAACGTTTAACAACAAGACTAATACCCCGCTAGCTAGCCTGCATAAGAGCTACATTTGGGTAGAGTATGCTCACTGTATGGCGTTGCGGTTAACACTGAGAAAAGCTGCTAGAGCATGTGTTATTAATCTTAGAACAGCCTTTTTATGGAGACATCGATTTCTTCAGGCTTATGCAGGGAAAAATGATGACAAACTATCGGGCATTATCGAGGTTAATGATTTCTTTCTTGCCTACTCAGAAAAAGGTAATAAAACACTCAGTTCACCACAAAAAGCCAGAAAACGAGGTGGTGATATTGATAAACGAACCAAAGAAGGCTAAGTTGCGGAACTGCTTTACATTGACCGCAGTAAGCACATGATAGCGCCAATTTTATCTGCTGATACATCTTCAGAAATAGCGATTAATCTTACTGAAAACATTGACGAAAATTCAGTGCTTTGTAGCGATGGTTCATGGGCATATGTGAAGGTAGCTAAACAAAAGAGCTGTGACCATAAGCGCTTGATAAATGATAAAATCAGAGTGATGGATAATATTTACTATATTCAGACCGTCAATGGTGCAATAGCGAACTTTAAGGCTTGGGTAAACGGAAGCATGAAAGGAGTGGCAACAAAATATTTATCGAATTATCTCGCTTGGTTTAAGAAAAGCAGCGCAAAGCTAGATAAACGTAAGCGGTCAATTAAGCGGTGGAGCCCGATATCATCAAGCTTTTAGATCGGCATGCCAAGGTAATAAATCACTTAAATCAGCAAATTTATCCCGTTGTGGCAGTTCCGTGAAAAGTTTTTGGAAGT
>JBLHWR010000107.1:0-6897 GCA_047629275.1 Gammaproteobacteria bacterium | reverse complement strand
AGCCATTTTGGAACCCCTGTTTTCTATTAGAAAAAACAAGTAAAATCAGTAGCATAGACATGTCTTTTCATGTATTTTACCATCATAAAAATGCTTCAGAATAAAGCACTTAATAAACTAAAGTAGATATCAACGTGACCCAAGAATTAGAGAGCCTACTCGAACAAGCCACTCAGTCGATTAGCCAATCTGATGATCTGGCTTCACTTGACGGTATACGCGTTACTTATCTCGGTAAGAAAGGTGAAATCACCAACAAATTGAAAAACCTGAGTCAGGTGTCAGCTGAAGAGCGACCGGCAGCAGGTCAGGCAATTAACCTCATAAAAGTTCGTATTCAGACACTACTTGAGCAACGTAAGGCGGCCATAAGCGACGCCTTGATCGCCGAAAAACTTCGCAATGAAACTGTCGACATTACCTTACCGGGCCGACATAACAAAGCTGGGGGTATTCACCCCGTCACGCTGACCATGAATCGAATTCAGAAAATGTTTGGAAAACTGGGGTTTGACGTTGCAGAAGGCCCTGAAGTTGAGGATGATTTCCATAATTTTGAAGCGCTTAATATTCCTGCCCATCACCCAGCCAGGGCGATGCATGATACGTTTTATTTTGACGCTAATCGTTTATTACGCACCCATACATCGCCGGTACAAATTCGAGTATTAGAAAAACAAAAACCACCTGTTAGAATCATCGCACCAGGTCGAGTTTACCGTTGTGATTCTGATTTAACTCACACCCCAATGTTCCATCAGGTAGAGGGGTTGTTAGTGGATGAGAACGTATCCTTTTCAGATTTAAAAGGCACACTCGAAGAATTCCTAAAGATGTTCTTCGAGCAAGAAGATTTAAAAACTCGTTTTAGACCGTCTTACTTCCCATTTACAGAGCCATCGATGGAAGTCGATATTAGCTGCGTGATGTGCTCAGGCGAGGGTTGTCGTGTTTGTGGGCAGACCGGCTGGTTAGAAGTATTGGGTTGCGGCATGGTTCACCCAGAGGTGTTTAAACATGCTGGTCTTGATGATGAGACTTATACCGCTTACGCATTTGGTATGGGCGTCGAAAGACTTGCAATGCTCCGTTATGGTGTGAATGACCTTCGATTATTTTTTGAGAATGATTTGCGCTTTTTGCAGCAATTCGCATAGCCGAGAGCCCAGATAATGAAAATAAGTGAAAGCTGGTTACGCGAGTGGACTAATCCAGACGTATCAACCGAAATACTACTGGATCAGTTAACAATGGCAGGCCTTGAAGTTGAAGGTTTTGAAGCCGCAGGCCCCTTGTTAGATAAAGTAGTCATCGGCGAAATAGTATCAATTGAGCAGCACCCTGACGCTGATAAGCTTCGAGTCTGTCAAGTCAGTAACGGTAGTGAGACTGTGGCTGTTGTTTGTGGCGCACCCAATGCTCGACAAGGATTAAAAGTAGCTTTTGCTCAAGTAGGCGCGGTTCTGCCTGGAATGAAGATCAAAAAAGCAAAGTTACGCGGTGTCGCCTCGTTTGGTATGTTGTGCTCGGGTTCAGAATTAGAGATCTCTGAAGGCTCTAATGGCATTCTTGAATTACCTTTAAACGCTCCGATTGGAGTGAGTCTTTATGAATATTTTAAGTTCAATGATAATGTAATTGAAGTTGATTTAACGCCTAATCGTGGTGATTGTTTATGCATTGCGGGCGTTGCGCGTGAAGTATCGGCTATCAATCGAGTTGATCTAACAGAAGCGGACTGCCACGAAGTAAGTTCAACCATTAATGACGTGTTTCCAGTCGAGCTATCAGCGTCTGAAGCCTGCCCACATTACGTTGGTCGAATCATTAAAGGTATCGATTCTTCTGCTGTCACTCCCAATTGGATGCAAGAAAAGCTAAGACGTTGTGGTTTGCGTCCGATTAGCCCCGTAGTTGATGTGACGAATTTTGTGATGATGGAAATTGGTCAGCCGATGCACAGCTTTGACTTCGATCAGTTAGACGGTGGCATTGTGGTTCGTATGGCTAAAGCAGGGGAGAAAGTCACACTGTTAGACCAGAGTACTGTTGAATGCCGTGCAGACACTTTAGTGATTGCTGATCACAAAAAGCCCTTAGCCGTGGCTGGTATTATGGGTGGTTTGGAGTCATCTGTGCAGGATGAAACAAAAAACATTTTCCTTGAAGCCGCCTTCTTTGCACCTATCTTGCTCGCAGGAAAAGCCCGTAGCTATGGTATGCATACTGATTCATCACATAGATTCGAGCGTGGTGTTGATTCGCGGTTACAAATTAAAGCAATTCATAGAGCAACTGCCCTATTACTTGAAATTGTAGGCGGTGATGCTGGACCTGTTATTGAGGCAAGTGCTCAACAGCATATGCCCGTGATGCCTGAAATTAAGTTGCGTTACGCTCGTATTAAACGCTTATTAGGGATCGATGTATCTAAAGATGAAGTCTCTGCGATGTTGAAAGGTCTCAATATGCAGGTTTTAGAGGATACAGACGGCTGGTTAGTAACGGCTCCGAGTTATCGTTTCGATATCAACATCGAAGCTGACTTAATTGAAGAAATAGGCCGAATGTATGGATACAATAATATTGAAGGTACTAAGGAACTGGCTCATATACAAATGGCTGGCTTTTCTGAGACTCAGGTAGCGCTCAATAAAGTTCATGATGTGCTGGTTGATCAAGGCTTTTATCAAGCGATTACTTATTCATTTGTTTCACCTGAACTACAGTCTATTCTCGACCCGGGTCAAGCGACGTTAAAGCTCGCTAATCCTATTTCTGCAGATATGTCGACGATGCGAACTCGGCTCTTACCGGGCTTACTACAAGCGCTACAGTATAATATCAATCGGCAACAATCTAAGGTGAGGCTATTTGAAACAGGTTTATGCTTTCGACCCGAAGCGCAGGGGTTACAGCAGAACCAGCATCTAGCGGCCGTAGTGACTGGTGCTCGAAATGATGAGGGCATTCATACTCAGTCTGAAGCAATAGATTTTTATGATATTAAAGGCTACCTAGAGTCGATTTTGAGTCTAGCGAGAGGGTCTGAATTTAGGTTTAGTCAAACAACTAATCCGATATTACATCCTGGACAGGGCGCTGATATTTACTTGGGCGAAACCATGGTTGGCTTTGTTGGCAGCCTACATCCATCCGTACTGTCTAAATTGCACATAAGTCAGTCAGTCTATGTTTTTGAGTTAGAGCTTTTGCCTATACTGGCAGCCAATCTGCCAAAGTTTACTGAGCTATCAAAATATCCCTCTATTCGACGTGATATATCTTTAACGGTAGAGGCTGAAGTGAGCGCTCAATCACTCATAGATTGCATTCGATCAGTAAAGAGTAACATTCTACAAGACGTTTTCGTGTTCGATGTCTATACCGGTAAAGAAGTTATAGACAATTCAAAAAGTGTCGCTTTAGGCTTGATTTTACAGGACTTTTCACGCACTCTAGTGGAACAAGACGTAGAGGATTTGATTGATAAAGTTCTAAACCAATTGAAGACCGACTATAACGCCGTACTAAGGGAAACATAATGCCATCATTGACCAAGGCTGACATGGCCGAAATGCTATTTGAAGAACTTGGTCTCAATAAAAGGGAAGCTAAGGAAATTGTTGAACAGTTTTTCGAAGAAGTGAAGGTTGCGTTAGAATCTGGTAATCAGGTTAAACTTTCTGGTTTTGGTAATTTCCTAACGCGAACCAAAGCTGAGAGACCCGGCCGTAATCCAAAAACTGGAGAAGAAATCCCAATATCTGCGCGAAGGGTCGTTACTTTTCGTCCTGGCCAAAAATTAAAAATTAGAGTAGAAGCATATGCTGGAGGCTAGTAATAATAATGAATTACCTGTCATTCCCGGTAAACGTTACTTTACAATTGGTGAAGTTGCATTACTTTGTGATGTAAAGCCTCACGTACTTAGATATTGGGAGCAAGAGTTTCCACAATTAAAACCAGTAAAAAGACGCGGTAATAGACGATATTATCAACGTCATGATGTATTATTGATAAGACAAATACGAAGTCTTCTGTATGAAGAAGGCTTTACTATTGGTGGCGCACGTCAGCGACTTGAAGGTGATGTTGCTAAAGATGATAATTGTCAGAGCCAGCAAATAATTCGACAAACATTAGTTGAGTTAGAAGAATTATTAATGCTTCTCAAGCGTTAAGTTTTAAGTTCATATATTTAAATTTTAATTAATAGTTTAAAGATATTCGGGGCGTAGCGCAGCTTGGTAGCGTACCTGCCTGGGGGGCAGGTGGTCGCAGGTTCAAATCCTGCCGTCCCGACCAATTTCCTCTTATTATAAGTAGCTTAAAAATAATTATAATAATATTCATAATTTAAGCTATTCACAAGATGCCTGCTTTATTAGTTAATAATCAGCATTAACATACTTTCTTTTACGATTATCAATATTAGTCGTAATTTAGGGCGACTTATGATCACCCGCTAACTGCCTATTTACTTCAAAATCACTGCTCTCTGAAACCTGTCATTCCATTACGCCAATGTAGTGATCGAGTCTTTTATGTTGCTTGTAATCACTCTATTCACTTCAATATCCTTAATCCTTAATCCTTAATCCTTAATCCTTAATCCTTAATCCTTAATCCTTAAATCAAAGATTTAGATCGGAGCATGATTTTAGCTATAGCTAAAAAATTCTTTTTAATGCCGTAGTGGTGAAGTTAATTTGGCCACAGAACTCTAGCTTTTTCAATATTTTACCCCAGCCATATTGGACACCATGGCTTGGTTATGATCATACGGTCGAACTTGACTGTAGTCGCCAATTATATAATTGATAATAACTAACTTTGCTTGTTTGATAATGGTTTGTCATCATTAGCGGTGTTAATTGAAATCATGATTTGCAATAATCATACTGAATTGTGTCAACTGATGGGCAATAGGGTCTATATAATTGATGAGAATTCAAAAATGACAAAGGATGGACAATGCCCAAAAATACCGAACCACAAGACATTCCTCAAAAGCTAGCCAGTGACATTGATACTGAGGATATTGATGATGACAATCGGGGCAATAGGGCAGAAGTCGAAACAGTTGACAGCACGCTAGGGCTTAATAGTCTGATTGATCATCCTTACCAAGTGCTCACTCCCGATGTCGTCATTGACGCCGTTGAATCCACCGGAAGACTATCTGATGCATGTATCCTAGCTTTAAATAGTTATGAAAATCGCGTCTATCAAGTCGGTATAGAAGAGCGTGAGCCTGTCATAGTTAAGTTTTATCGACCCAATCGCTGGCGTGTTGAACAAATACTCGAAGAACATGATTTTACCCAGCAGCTATATGATCTTGAAATTCCAGTCGTGCCGCCACTCGTCATTGATGAACACTCAGATACTCCAACACTGGGGCGTTTTAATGATTTCCATTTTGCGATATATCCGCGTCAGGGTGGGCGTGCGCCCGAACTTGATAATCTTGATCATTTGTATCGATTGGGTCAGGCCATTGGCCGAATTCATGCAGCGGGTGCAGCTTTTCCATTTAGACACCGGGTACCATTTACAGTGCAAGCCTTTGGACATGCCAATGTGGCATATCTTTTAGATAATAACTTTATTCCGATGGATCTAGTGCCTGCTTATCAATCGATAGCGGGCGAGGTGTTGGCCGAGATAGAACGCAATAATCCTGAATCAAAGCAATATCAACAAATTAGCCTGCATGGCGACTGTCACCCCGGCAACGTGTTGTGGCGAAATGACAGTCCACATTTTGTCGATTTTGATGATGCGATGACAGGCCCAGCGATACAAGACCTTTGGATGCTGCTGTCGGGTGACAGAATCAATAAACAAAAACAATTATCAGAAATCATCGAAGGGTATGACATGTTCCATTCCTTTGATGTTCGGGAATTGAAGTTGATAGAGTCTCTGCGTGCGATGCGGGTTTTAAACTATAGCGCCTGGCTCGCGAAGCGATGGGATGATCCTGCATTTCCACAAAGTTTTCCTTGGTTCAATACACCAAGGTACTGGTCAGAACACGTGCTTGAGCTGAAGGAGCTATTGTCAGCTTTACAGGAAAAACCATTGGCGATGACTGACACCTAAAGTCGGTATTCATAGATTTGGCTGTTACGTCAATTGGTGTATTCGCCCAGTCAGTGACGCTAAAATTACAGGGTGAGTGGGTTATTACCCTTGAATGACAGAAATTAACATTTTGATGCTGAGTAAGATAAGGAATGCACCAAATATCTTTTTTAGCATCTTCACCGGTAAACGATGGGCAAACGAGACGCCCAGTGGCGCACATAACGATCCAGCAATCGATATTAAGATTGCACCAGGCCAATAAACAAAGCCAAAAGTCAGGCTGTCGTTTGATGTATAAGACAAGCCGTTGAGAGCATAACCCAAGGTGCCTGCCAGTGAGATAGGCAAGCCTATTGCGGCAGAGGTTCCAATGGCTTTTTTGATGTCGACTTGGCGTCTGACAAGGTAGGGCACGGTTAAGGAGGCACCGCCAATTGACACTAATGCTGATAGTGTGCCAATGCCTGTACTAACAAAGAAATACTCGCGTGGGCTGGCCATTGGCTTAGTTGTTTTTTGGCCTAAAAACATTTGTAACGATGCATACGCCATAAAGGCTGAAAAGAAGATGGCCAGAAATAATGAACTCATTGAGGCAGCAATAAAGGTCGCTAAAAACGACCCAATTAAAATACCAGCAATCATCTGTTTAACAATGGGCCATTCAACGCATCCCCTCGAATGATGTGCACGCAAGCTGGATATTGATGTGAATATGATCGAGGCCATAGATGTTCCTAGGGCCAGATGGATTAAATTATCTAAAGGCACGCCTTGATGTAAAAAAATCGCAGTTAAACC
>JBLHWR010000106.1:0-7041 GCA_047629275.1 Gammaproteobacteria bacterium | reverse complement strand
TACTTCATTGATAAATGCCGGTGCAAAGCCAGTGGTGGTCTGATTATGGGAATACGCTCCTTCTAAATAGATCTTCGCGTCATCGCTGATATCGTAGTCAGCAAGCATCGTTATGTTGTACCGCTCTTGCGGTATACGTAGAAAATTATCTAGAGCGTAGTTGTATAGATCATCAGGACGGGTAAAAGGTCTAACGTTCATCCCACTAGCATCAGGAATGAAGCCATTATTGTCGATGCCGCTAAGTCCTGCAGCCGCTAATGCGTTATCCAGCCCAGGTATAGCTGCAATAGCCGCAGTGCTGGATGGTAGTCCCGTAAAACGCCCATTTGGGACAAAACTGCTGCCACCCGGTACCAGTGCCCGATTGCCGTTGGCGTCATTGCCATCGGTTAAAACCGAGGAAGAAAAACCGCGATCAGTGGTCAGAATAGGTTCGCGGTCCAAGTAATTTAATGCAATGACAGCGTTACCTTTATTGTCAGCAAAGTTGCCGCCAAGGGTCAACGTGAAGTCGGTGACATTGCCGTCGCCTTCGGTGGTCTGATTAAATTGCGAGCGCAACTCAACGCCCTCGAAATCGTCTTTTAATACAAAGTTAACAACACCGGCAACGGCGTCAGAGCCATAAACCGCAGACGCACCACCGGTGACAACTTCCACCCGTTTGATCAACGAGGCAGGAATACTATTAATATCAGTCGTTTGGCTGGAATCGAAAAAGGTATATCGTCTGCCATTGACCAATACTAAACTGCGAGTGGCGCCAAGACCGCGTAAGTCAAGAGTGGCGGCCCCCGTAGCAGTTGGGTTTGCTGTAGAGTTGGTCGAGGCCGTACGAGATGGCACAAACTGTGGCATATTATTGAGAACTTCTTCAACATTTTGAAACCCCGACAACTTTATCTGGTCTGCCGAAACAACATCAACTGGAATTGACGGAGCTTCCCGACCGCTTCTAATACGCGAACCGGTTATGGATATCTTTTCGACGGATGCCTCATCCACATCGGCCTGTGCTGCAACATAGCCTGGCGCTAAAGTTGCCAGCGCTAAGGCCGCGGAGACCGCAGATGACAGCGACTTCTTGGTTTTGAATGCGAACATGATGGTAACTCCCTAGCCTTAATTTGTTGTTTTCATTGGCTTCGCCCTACAGCTTTAAAATAAGAGCGTTTGAACACTGATTGTGCCACGGTAAAGATAACCTTTAGCCACAGTGGCCATACCACCCGAAGGGGTGGTTTGTAACATCCACCCTTTTGGGTAGTGCCTGACGTTGTCTCTGTGCGTCACAATCCAGCAATGGATAATATTACGTTATATATGTGGGCCACGCCCAACTCACGCCGAATCTCGATTCTATTTGAAGAACTCGGCCTTAACTTTGATGTTCAACCAGTGAATATTAGAGCAAAGGAGCAATTTGCTCCTGAAATTGTTGCATTAAATCCTTTTGGGAAGGTGCCGATTGTTGCTTGGCAGGAAAACGGAGAACAACGCCTACTGTTTGAATCAGGTGCCATTATTCAATACTTCGCTGAACAGAAAGGGCAATTTTTCCCCCTTGACAGGACAAAACGCAGCGAAACACTTTCGTGGTTAATGGTCGCCTTAACCGGGCTGGGGCCTCACAGTGCCTCTGCACATTATTGGAGCGATTTAGCGGTCGAAAAGTCCATTCAAGCGCTGAACTATCATGTGAGCTTCACCGCTCGTGTATACAGTCTACTCGATGAGCGACTTGCACAAGGTGAATACCTTGCCGGTGACTATTCAATTGCGGATATTGCGGCCTATCCCTGGATTAACGTTAGCGAGTGGACAACACTCAATATTGAAGACTATAAAAATTTAGCGAGATGGTACAAAAAAATTAGCTTACGCCCGGCTGTCAAACGTGGCATGAGCTTACCGACTGGGGTTACCCTAGAGTAAATACAGCATAGGTCCAATTCTCATCAATGGGCATAATGTGCATTGATGAGAACACGCATAATAAATATTTCAGGAAGATAACCTTAATATTTAACCGAATTGGGATGAGTGGCATAGTAAATCAGCTTGCAAAATTAATGGATGGTTTGGTAAATCCGCCCGTTACTTCGTCCGCAGATATGCCAGTATGCCGTTCACTAGTTATTATACTGAAACGTTTTGGGATTTCGTTTTTATTTTACGAATAGTTAAACCAGCAAGTCCTAATAACATTAGCATAATAGTGCTTGGCTCAGGTACTTCAGATGGAGGCGGCTTAGGAGTTGGGATCGTCGACCTAAATGGGTCGTGGTTAATTTGCACACCACCTTGCCATGAATTGCCAATAACGCTGCCCCAAACTGCACCAGTCGTTGTTTTAATATCTGCTGACGGTGCTAAAATCGTACCATTTAATACCAATCCGTATAAAGAAGTGACCACTCAGAATGCACCAGCCATCTTTGCGTAAGGCGTCACTATGCAGTAATGGTTAATCCCTTTCAAGTAGTGAGAACGAAGCGTAAGAATGGCTGGTGCTTTCCATTTAGGGCGAGTTTTAAAAGGACTTACTCTGCGTTGCTCGAATTCGCAATAGAACAACTATTACTTCATTCAAGCGCCTTGATTAAGTCCATTTAAAATCTCGCTGAGAGGTCACTTCTTTATGCGGAATGGTATAAGCCGCCGACTAAATGCAATTCAGTGGCACCTGGAAAATTGTAAATCACTTGGCTTGGTGACCGACCATTTAAGCCATGTTCTTTAACATTATCGTATTATTTTTACCATTGATAAATATTGTTGCTTGTTGAAAAGTGATGCAACCAACCTGACCTTTATCACAGATAATTCTCTCCCCAACCCTTATTTGAAGCAATATTATTTTTATTAGTAATGTTAAACACAATAGTCGCATCATCACTTACACCAGAAACTATAAACTGTTTCTGCCAACCATTCATTTGTTCTTGAGATACTTCAAATACATAAACGTTATCGGTTGGTTTAGTCGTAGCTACAAACGTTAATTCTGGCGTGGTACCCGAGGATGTTCTTTTAGCTAATTCATCTGATAATTCATTTAAATAACCTGAACTCTGGTTAAGACGTGCCGCTCTCCTAAAAGTAATTGTCGCGAAAACAGTATGTTAGATAGTTATAGTGGATTGATTAAGGCATTGAATGCATCCAGTGCTGCAATTATCGTGTTTATCAAGGCGAGCTTGTGAAGGAATAGCCAGCTATTGGGAGCAAGTTCAACGAAGATAGGCTCGATAATAGTGGTGCTGGACGGCATGGCTTATCCAGAGCTCAGGTTAAATAGGCAAATTCATCGTTAAAGTTAATAGGGGATTTATCTACTTTCACTAAATTTGCTTCGAGGCCACCTTCAGCGTGATTAACATTACCCGCATACACCAGGTCACCGTGTTAAACATTTAAATACGCGGCCCAAGATTTATTAACATCACCACCAACCACTAAAGTAGGTCCGTTTCCTAAATTAAAAGCTTTAATTTTGTCGCCAAAATCGTATTGGCCATTGCTAGGTTTAATGGGTTTAGCATCACGTCGATTTAAGAAACAATCTTAAAAAATTAGTTTCATTATCAAAATCGATTATCATCAACGGAATGCCTGAATAAACCCATGTAACCCAATGGTTTCGATAATTATCAAGTAGGGCCATCCAATCAGGATGGCTTTTCTTTAGCTCATAAAGCTGCGTTAATCGACGAATGTGATTTTCTAAAGTTCGTTTTGAAACGGTTAATTTTTCTCGCCAAATTGATAACCCAAAAAATCAAATCCTTTTTTCAATGCGCCCAATAAATGTTTTATCTGGTGCTTGCTCTACTTTTAATTGATTAAAGTGTTGATTGACTGTCCTGACCGCTTGCCGCAAATGCCAACGGGTTTTGGCTAGTACAATAACGTCATCCATATATCAGCGATAAAAATACCGTTTATCACCTGCCATTTACTCATCCAAGCCTTTTTCAATACTGCGTTTTATAAATTGCACCAATAGGCGATAAATGAAAGGGTTGGCAATGTCTTTATCTAGTTGCTTAAGCAGCAGGGTGTGGTCAATAGAAACA
Organism: Gammaproteobacteria bacterium; assembly: GCA_047629275.1. Lineage (GTDB taxonomy): Bacteria > Pseudomonadota > Gammaproteobacteria. The sequence continues at coordinate 2,959 of JBLHWR010000106.1, read as the reverse complement.
TAATGGCCTTTTACATCCGTTTTCATTACATAGGTATAATCAGGCAACGCCGAGTGCAACGCATTAAACGTGGCTTTTAATCCGCCATGCCCTTTCACATGCTTACAACTAGTAGATAATACCAAGGTATTTGTAAGCGCTATGGCTAACATCTTTAATACCAGCGCATCTTGTGGTGACCATAAATGATGGGTTTCACCATCGGCTTTCGTGGCCACGCTCAGTGGCAGGAAGGTATAATCCTGTTTGAGGAGTGTTTGCAGCAGTTCTCGTCGAACCCTATGCCAATGAAAACGCAGATGCCAAATGTCTGCATTAGCGGGAAAGTTACGCCGTTGCTTACACAACCATGAGTAGGCGATATCGAGAGTGGTTTCAGTGAAAACATGTTTGTCATCTAGCATGATTTAAGCATAGCTGAATGGCGGCTAAGAGAACAAACTTAGGGCGATTTTAGAAAAGCTCAATGACTGGAGTTGGCACAAAGTTCTCCTTCAGGTTTAACACTCGACTGTCCGGTATTAGCACGATTACGACTGCCAGATTATGTAATTTGATGTATCAGATCGAGTTCAAATGACTCATCTAAGTTTATTTTTTAAATCCTGTGCTTTTATCCTTTTCCATACATCTCTGTGGTGAGTAACCTTTTTCGCTGTTCCCTTATATTCATCCTATGAAGCCTTGCCAATTCGCTAAATAAAGTATTTTTGAACTTAACCTGCAACTAATATCTATTCATATTTATCAATATCAAAATCTATAGTTATCGAGGAACATCATCATGTCGAACGAATTTGCAGGTAAAACAGCCATTATATCTGGTGGAGCGGGAGGTATTGGTTTTGCTCTTGCTGAAGAATTTGGGCAATTAGGTATGAAAATAGTCATTGCTGATATTGACCTAAAAGAGCTTGCAGAGGCTGAACAGAAATTAAAAGACGCTAATATCCAAGTACTGGCTTGCCCACTAGACGTGACCAACTTCCAGCAGTGGCAAGACACTGTGGCTGCAGCCGAAGCTACGTTTGGTGATATTCATATGTTAGTGAATAACGCGGGTGTAGGTGGCATTCCTGGCTCAATAGAAGACACCAAACTCGAAACTTGGAAGTGGGTTATGGATGTGAACGTGATGGGCGTAGTGAATGGCACACAAGCCGTCGGTCCTGGCATGAAACGCCATGGTCAAGGTGGTTGGATAATTAATGTCGCCTCAATGGCTGGCATGCATGGTGTACCCTATTCAGGTGCTTATGCCGCGTCAAAAGCAGCAGTGGTATCGATGTCAGAAGGTTGGGCAGTTGAATTGAAAAAGTACAATATTGCCGTGTCAGCTCTGTGTCCTGCTTTTGTGCAAACCCGTATCCATGAGTCATTGCGTAACCTTCAACCTGAATACAAAGGTGTTATGGAACAAGCCGCCACTTTAGTGAAATCAGGAAACAAGGTGAACAAAGCAAAAGCGTTAGTAGAGTCTGGTATTCCCACATCAGTATTAGCTAAACGTGTAGTAGAAGCACTGCAGTCAGGGCAAACTTATATATTTACTCACCCTAACTTTCGCTCATCCGTGGCTTATAGATCATCGCTGCTAGATGCTGCGTTTGCCGATGCTGAGAACAGCCCAATAGTCCGTCACCTTAAAGATGACGAAATAGTGATGCTTTAAAGCAAAACAAAAGCTAAGAGCTAAAAACATAAGATTATTCATCACAGAGAGCACAGAGAAAAGACTCATTTTTTTCTTAACCTGCTTTTTCTCCTTTTCCTCTGTGGTGAAATATCTTTTGTTTGTTTCGAAGTGTTGCTCAAGCATGTTTCTATATTGAACTGACATGCTCTGCCAATTTATTCACGTCAGCTATGCTCGAATAGGATTGGCGATTAAGCAACATGGTTTTAGCCATTTTAAGGGCTTGAGTTTCTAATTTTGCTCGCAGCTTTTGATTTTCAAATTGCATAAAGTCAGCGACTTTTGCGACCCCTAAAATTCTACGTATCATCTTACATGCTGCAAAGCCTAAGGAGTCGCTGAACACTTGTTGTAAAAAACGATGCCTAAAGGTTTGATGGCTGTCACCTGACAGATCGTTGCCCATAAACGTACTTTGATTCATCAGTTCATGTTCTGCCCACAAAGATAAAAACTTAGCCTCAAATTTGTACCAAAGGTCGTCAATAGTTTGTAATAACCATTGACTGTAATTGTCAGATTCAGCCGATGACTGATGTGCATGTGAAAAGTAGTTTAAGTATAAATTGGCAATGAGAGCGCCAATGTCGAATCCCATCGGGCCTGCAAAGGAAAACTCTGGGTCAATCACAAAGGTTTGTTGTTCGTTTACCATCACTGAACTAGTGTGTAGGTCACCATGTAACAAAGCTTCAGGCTTATTCATAAACACATACTTCATTTGTGCGACATGCGCTCTGACATTTGAATCTTTTTGAATCGAATCGATTACTGACTGCGACAAGGCAGGATTATAATCATTCATTTCATGGTGTTCAAAAGCATAGGTAAAGACAAAATCCTCGGTGATTTTGCACATATCTTGATTAGCACTTTTTGCGACCATCGCTTTTTTATCTGCTGAAGGTAGGGCAAAATCACAAGAATAAAATAATGTCTCTGCCAGAAAAGTAGATAAGTCTTCTGCCAATCGGGGGAAATATCGACCTTGTATTAGCTCTGTACGCAAAATAGCGTGATTATTGAGGTTTTGCATAATAAGCACTGACAAGGCTTCAGATTGAAAATACACCTCTGGCACCATTTCTGGGCATACACTTGCTTGATAACGTAAAGCATTCATTTCCGCTGTCATGCGCTGACGGGTCAACGGCCAGTCTTCACCTAACACTTTGATATAAGGGGGAGCTTGTTTCACAAATACTGATTGATTAGTGTCTAATTTGTTGGTCACAACAAAGGCGAAATTCATATTGCCATCGT
>JBLHWR010000105.1:0-7097 GCA_047629275.1 Gammaproteobacteria bacterium | reverse complement strand
TTACAATCGCTCGGGTTTTCATAGCTTCTGCAAAATTATTAAACAACGACAGATCGGAACTATGAGCTATTGACAACTCCTCACAGGCCTTCTCACCAATATGTTGACCAAGCGCTCTGTAGCATTCAAATTGATTTTCATCAAAACACTGATCAGCCGAAGACTGATGTGGGAAAGTCGGGTTGCGGTAACGGTACTCCTTAATTATCTCATCCTCATCACCAAAGATAAGACGACTTTAGATAAAGTAGATAACCCTCTTCTCTCATTTATTAAGTGCATAGTCGGAAAATTTGAACACCGTTCGGTCAGCCAGTTAATCACTTTTAACTAGACTTCATCACAAGACCATAACGGCAACTCAAACATCTATTTATGGCACCATTTAAACTCATGAAACTATATAGAATAATCAGAAACATAAATTAACTGTTGCAAGCGATCTTGTTTCGGACAGAAAATCAGGAGATAACAGCTTCTTTATCAACAGTTTTGTTAAAAACTTTAAGTCTATAGGTCAATCTAAGTATTTTGTATTGATTGGCTCAAAACATTAAGAAAAAATGTACTTCAAAAAACCTTATCATTTGTGATAGTTATTCTGTTAGGAAATTTGAATGTGTTATTCGTCCCTCCCAGAGAAAAACTTTAAGAAAATCAATGATGTTATAGGTACGGCCTTGACCTGAGTTAGTGATATTGATCCGTTAGGATAAATTAAAATTAAGGGGTCGGTAGATCATGAGAATGATTTTAATATGCCAGCAACTATTTATTATAGTTAGGTGAATATTGTCGGGATTCCCTATATATTTCTTACCCTATCTAACCAATTTCCTCTGAGGTATGAAATGACTTTTTCTTTTGACCAATTCGTCACCGAGGCCAGAGCTGCTGCCGCCTCTGACAAACCGACTCACACAATACGCACGTTGATGCAAAAAACACTGGAAACACCAGAGGCCCTCGTCGCCAACAACCCGCTCGAAAAAGATGCAGATGAAATAATGTTATTCGAAGACGATACTGTTTCAGTGTGGATCTGCCGATTTGATCCATACAATGTTGTTCCACCGCACGAACATAAAATGAATGCTTTTATTGGTGTTTTCAAAGGTCGAGAAAAAAACCACTTTTTTAAAAACGATACCAATGGACTCAAGTATAAATCGACGCAAATCATCGACGCTGGAGAAATGATGTCTATCGGCACCGACGGTCTTCATGCAGTAGTCGCAGAGGGAGATGAAGATTGTTACTCGCTCCACGTCTATACAGGGCCCCTTTCAAAAATCAAACGCTCTTTGTTTGATTGGGACACTGGGCAAGCAGTAGAGTTTACGGATGAAAACTTTCATCGGTTAAAGAGACCAGCAAACGAACTAACGCTTAGCTAATAAGAATTAAAGGCTTGGTTGACCATGAGAATGATTCCAATAGTTCACCAACCGCTTAAATCCAGTCAGTTTAGAACCATCTCGTCAATTTGCAACTTCCCCATTGGTTAGGGTGCTATTCAGGCAGCGCTTTTTCTTTCATCTATACTTAATTAATGACGTATTCCATATCGCAATAAACAAGGCTACTCATGTCCAATCAATCAATGAAAATGTCAGAGTTAATTAGCGCTCTAAGTCATGCATTAGATATGACCGAAGGGCAACCCCCAGGCCACTGTATCCGCACTTGCTGGATAGGCATGCAACTGGGGAAAGCCATTGATTTACAGGCTGATCAATTATGGGAGTTGTACTATACGACTTTGTTAAAAGATCTAGGGTCTAGCAGTAATGCGGCGAGGATCTGCAAACTCTATTCAACCGATGATCTTAATTTTAAGCATGACTTCAAATCAGTGGATGGCAGCATGAAGCAAGTGCTGAATTTTGTCCTGCAACATACGGGTGTCCAAAAAGGCTTGGCTGAGCGATTCAAACAGACCTTATCTGTCATGCGTAACGGCACAAAATGGAGTAACGAGTTAATGCAAACTCGCTGCGAAAGAGGTGCCGATATTGCTAAGCAACTTCGCTTTAATGAATCGGTAGCAGAAGGCATCAGAGGCCTGGATGAGCACTGGAACGGTGGCGGTCAGCCATATGGACTAGAAGGCGAGGCCATTTCGATGTATTCAAGAATTGCGCTAATGTCTCAGGTAATTGATGTTTTTTTTTCACAGGTACAAACAGATATGCCTGCCTGAAAGAGGTTAAAAAGCGCCGCGATAACTGGTTTGACCCATCGCTTGTCGATTGTTTTCTTACGATTGCTGATGATACGTTTTGGGACGCTCTCGCCAGCACAAACATTAAAGAGCAAATAATTCAACTGGAACCTGCGCAGTTTCAGTTAGCGTTAGATGAAGATTACATCGATGAGATAGCAGCTGCTTTCGGACAAGTCGTAGACTCCAAGAGCCCTTTCACTGCCGGGCATGCCGGGCACAGTGAGCGTGTTGCCTTAATTACCGATCTGTTAGCAAAAGAACTAGGCTACTCAGAAGAGCGCCGGCGTTGGTTGAAGCGCGCCGCCCTATTACATGATGTTGGAAAGCTAGGAATCAGTAATAGCATTCTTGATAAACCAGATAAATTAACCGATGAAGAATTTATTACCATTAAACTACATCCGAAATTTACTGGAGAAATTCTGTCACGGATTGGTGCATTTAAAGAGTTGGCAGACGTTGCGCAGGCACATCATGAGCGTATGGATGGCAAGGGCTATCCACTTGGCTTACAAGGTGACGAAGTCACAATGGATACCCGAATTATTACGACAGCCGATATCTTTGATGCGATTACAGCTGATCGTCCCTATCGAGGGCCGATTCCAGTGCCACGAGCGCTGGAAATGATGGCAGAACACCTTGATACTCAAATTGATCGTCAGTGTTACGCGGCGCTCTTAAAAGTGTCCGATGAATTTAAGTTGATTTATCATTAATCAAGTATTAGAGAGCAGCGGCATAAACGTAATATATCTCGCCATTTAAGAAGTCGGTGGAGCATGAGAATAATTCCAATGCCCCATCGCCCCTTCCGATTTCTGTCCGAATCAGTAGAGCCCCAAAGATTAACACGCACCGCCGCAGCAGCATGTCCAGCTCAATAGAGTCCATCATTACATCGCGTAACAGCATAAAATTGCGTTTATGATAGGGCATCTATTCGAGAAGATCAGACACCGGATGATTTTCTGTATCCTCCGGCAACCACACCCTAGCCGGCAGTAGGTAACGCCGGCTAGAGCAATAAAAAGGTTCTCAATTTCGCACACTAATTTTGGTAATCGTCTGCGTTTTTAGCGACCGCAGTGTTGCTTCAAAGCCCAAATATTTCGTCGACCCAAGTCTTAGGCTGCTCTCGTCTTGTTAACTCGCAATATACAGTTTCTTCGCGAGTCATTTAAAACTCTGTCGCTGCATGCGTTCAGAATTTCCTGCAACATATCCGAATATGACATTCCTGCTAATGCTGCCATTCGCGCCATATGGCCATCCCAGCACCAGCCAGGGTTTGGATTAACTTCTAATAGTCGAGGCGTTCCTCTATGGTCAAGTCGCCAGTCAAAACGAGCATAGTCCTGACAACCCGTGCGTTGAAATAACTTGATGCAACTAGCGCTGAGGAACTCTATGGTTGCTTGTGGTAACTCGGCGGGAATAGATGATACCAACTTAAAGTATATTGATTCAGTATCCCACTTAGCCTCATAACCACATATTTTGGGTAGATCGTCAGGTAAGCTTGAGTAATCTTCTTCGATGATGGGTAGTATTGTATAGCTATCTGGTGGATTGCCAATAATACCGATACTTATATCTTTACCCGTCAAATATTGCTCAACCAGTACTGGCTTATCATAGCCAGTGAGGGCTCTGACTCTGGAAACAGCATCTTCGAGTTGCTGCACGTTATAACAAACGTTGTCGACTGTTATCCCAAAGCTGGAATCACCAAAGTTCGGTTTGACTATTACCGGAAAATCAATTGGCATCGATATGAAGGTAATTTCTTCAGGCATCACGTTGAAAGCGGCTGGAACGGGTATTTCCATTTCACTGGCCATACCACGTACCAAAGACTTGTCATAGCAGTAAGCGAGACATTGCGGAGAGCCACCAGAGTACCTGATATTCAACATTTCTAGCAATGCGGGAATATGCAGTTCTTTTGCCGCTTCATTGTTGAATCCCTCATCACATAAATTCAAAACAAAATCGATCTGTTTAGACTGATTCTTAAACAGGTCAATTAAACTATTGTGATCATCAACATAAGTAAACTTGTAACCTTTAATTTTGGATAAGGCCACTTTCAGTTCATTAATGGTATGAATATCAGAGTCATTAAACTTGTTATTGGGCTTAATAGCGTCAGCTCGTCGATGATCTCCCTGAACGACACAAACCTCCCGAACTTTTTGTTTTGGAAGAGCCTGTTCCAGTTCTGATTTATTGGACTTAGCGGTAATGACAATGCGTTGTGCCATCATTCCAAGATCCTGATTGCGCTTGGTGACAGTTGACATCGGAACAGATTGCAGAAAGTTGAAACCGTTAGTTTCTAATAATTCGCGCATTTGTTCCTGATTATAAAGTCGCTCGGCATAAAACTGATCCGCCACTACACCCTTACTAGTATGCGTAATAACTTCACGAGAAATGAGTCGGTTTTGATCTTTCGACAAAGAGCGCTCGCGGCACACGAAGTAATTTTTATCTATCCACTCCCAACTACGGGCATCAAAAGACTTTCGTAAATAGTCACCGTCAGTAAAATCAAGAAGCACTTGGCCACCCGGTTTAAGTAGCCGTCTGAGTTCCTTTAGAACAGCCATATCTTCTTCAATAGATTCAAAGTAACCAAAACTGTTACCAGCCAAATAGATCAAATCAAATTTACTGCTGGAGAAGCGTAGTTTGCGTGCATCACCTTCTCGAAAACTGATCGTATAGCCGTGTTGTTTAGAAATACGTTTGGCTCGGGAAATAAGATAGTGTGACCGGTCCACACCATGTAAATTAGTATAGCCTCGTCGTGCCAGTTCAAGTACATGACGACCCTGTCCACAACAAAGATCGAGGATGCAGGAATCTTTCTGGAAATCTAGCAAGCTAACGAAAACATCTATCTCATCCGTAGTGATTTCCGGATCTTCAACTACGTCACCGTCGGTACGCAAATAATTGGCGTTAAAAATATCTCTCCACCAGTCTGCTTTGACATAACTTTCAAGGTCTTCAACGGGGCCTATAGAGTCCCTGAGAGCGACTTTATTTTCGGATTTATTAGGTTGCATTTTTTTTAAAACCACTTTCTTAGTTGGAGTATTTTGACTGATTAATATTGGCTAGATTGAGCGCTTAGCAAGGGAATATGTCAAGAAAATTCAATGGCAAATTCGTATATTTTTTGCCCTTCAGAAAGCCGTCTTAGGTAGGCTAGGCCTAGCTTATAGAGTAGTTGTTGAATAGTAATAAAGTAGGCTGAAGATAACAGATAGGAATGTCCAAAAACCACACACGCTAGACGATCTAACCCACCCATCTATAACTCACAGTTCAAGGCATAACCTCACAGATACTATACTCGTGCCATCCCGTCAGTGGGTCGGGTCAGACGCTGTTCAAACCGCAATATAGTTTGCCAACTTATATTGAATATTTTCAAACCCGTGATGATGATGCAATGGCCCACATTCCTCCGAAGTGGAACCCTTGTTGTCAATAAGTAATGCCTTCTTCGTCGTTAAAATTTTTTCATAAAATATCTGAGTCTATTTAAAATAGACTTAAAACAAATTGAGGTGTCGGTGGTGTTCGGGAATGATTCCAATGTATCATCGCTTCATTAAATACCGCAGGTAATAGACACACCTGATTTGTTGCACCGAAGAGTTTAAGACATGCTACACGAGATAAAACAGCCTATTTCTCAGGCTGAATTACGGACCCGAGTGTTTAGTGGAGAAATATTACATTTCACTCAAATACCGGCCATGAATGAATTTTGTAAAATTGCTCGCCAAATTTGTAAATTAACACTAGAAGACTCAAATCCAGTCAATTCACATCAAGCTACAAATTACAGTCACTGGCTAAAGGCTATCTATCAGTACCAACTAGCTGCACAAGATGAACCACTGTGCAAAAAGGCATTCTCAGAAGCATTGCAAAGCATCGGCTTAAAGCTTGATGAAACTTTTTGTGATCGGTTTGTTTTTCGGGTAGTACCGCCAAAAACTGATAAGGCTGAAGGTGCGAATAGCTGGCTTGAAACTCACCGAGATACCTGGGGTGCGGGGATTTATCAACAAATAAACTGGTGGGGTCCACTGTATTCCTATGAAGTAGGTAATGGCATAGAATTTTATCCTGATCACTTTAAACAGCCCATAGCTAATACTTCTGCAGAATGGCGGTATGAGCAATTTGCAAGTGCACGTCAAGCTCAATTAGCTGAGTTAAAACCCGAATTTAAACCCATACCATCAGTACTAGAGAAACCGAAGGGCCCTATTTTTAAACCGGTGATTAAACCTGGAGAGTTACTGTGTTTTTCTGCAGCCCATTTACATGGCTCTAGCAAGAGTGTTTCCAGTCATACTCGATTTAGTTTCGAGACAAGAACCGTTAATTGGCAGGATATTCAGTCTGGCGAAAAAGCGCCCAATGTCGATAATGATTCTAATGCACAACTGCTTAAACTATTTAAAAACCTGTCAGACGACAGCCCTTTGACTAAAACCCATTTTGACTGAATAAACCAACAAGCTGAAGTTTCCTGGTTTTTCAAATGAGTGCGATAGCATAACCAGTCCAATTTGAATTAAATGGAGGCTTGCCAGAAAATAGGGCAAACCGCTTAAAATACTCCTTCTCTATACGCGGTCTGAAAAATTTCTAGGAAACTTCAGGCAACAAGCTTAAAGCGATAAAATAAAGCAATGAGGTTAGATACTATACACCCCGAGTTAAATGGCATTGAATTAACAGTTAACACAGTGGACTAAAAACAAAAGGGTGGTGATCCGTTGAGTCATTACAATGATTAACCCACCCTCTTAGGCTTGCATACAGCATTAAATTAGCC
>JBLHWR010000104.1:0-7329 GCA_047629275.1 Gammaproteobacteria bacterium | reverse complement strand
GCTTATCACGAGCAATATAATGATGGTCTTTTGCGTGTTTTTAAGGGGGAAACCGTTGACCAAGAATTTGAGTTGATAGGGCTCGATGGAACAAAGCGATGGATGCATCAAATAGCTGTGCCATATCGTGAAACTAATGCCGATGAAGTTACAGAGATGATTGCAGTTACACGTGATATATCAAGCAGAAAACAGCAATCTGAAAACATCGCAAAAATTAAGCGTATTGAATTAATAAGCACTTTGTCTGCTGGTATCGCTCATGATTTTAATAATATTTTAGGTATTATTTCTGGAAATCAGCAAATGCTATCTCTGCATAATTCACAAGTTGAACTGCAAAAACCCATTAATTTTATTAAAGGCGCTGTTGAAAGAGCTTCTAGTCTTACTAAAAAATTGTTGAAGAGTTCAAAACAACCCTTGTTGGACGTTGAATTAGTAACAATCAAAGACATATTTACAGACTTGGAATCACTGTTTCAGGAGGTTATTCCAAATAACGTCTCCGTAAACTGGAACGTGGATTTAAGCATTGAGGAAAAAGTTAATAAATATGAACTGGAAGATGTGATTTTAAATCTTGTTCTGAATGCCAAAGACGCCATTGAACACCATGGAGACATTGACATTCGGATATCGAAAAATAACGCACGTTTGTTGTATAAGGACTATATAGTTACCTCGCCAGCAGAGGCAGACGCAGACGATTACATTCTAATTGAAGTAGAAGATGATGGTTGTGGTATCGAAACTGATAAATATGAAGAGATATTTTTACCTTTTAAAACATACAAAAGCGCAGGGACGGGACTCGGCTTATCAATGGTGTATGGATTTGTAGGTCGATACAATTATGGCCTTTCACTGAGTTCTATTCTCGGTAAAGGATCTTGTTTTAGAATTTGGATACCATGTAAAAGTGTTTCAACTGACTCTATCTCCCTTAAATATGATGTTTCAGTACATAAAGAGGTGAACAATCAGCCTCTAAATATAGTGTTAATTGATGATGAATCTGAACTTTTATATATTGTAAGTGAACTTCTAAAAAGCAAACTTCACATTGTGCACGCATTTAATAATCCAAAAAATGCTCTGCGGTATATTGACACCGCTCCAAAGCCGATTGATGTGATTGTGACCGATGAGGTAATGCCGGGAGAGATACAAGGCCATGATTTAGTCAAAAAATTCTATGGTCATATTCCGATTGTTTTGATGACAGGGTATTTAGATCCTAAAAACATACATGGTTTTGAAGATGTGCTTCTACAGAAACCATTTACGGTGGATAAACTGATGGAAAAAATACATTCAGTAATCTGAACGACTGTCGGCTTAGGCTCGAAATTGCCTGTCAGACAACTTATACTCAATGACGGCAATTGGCACAAACTTCACCATCAGGGCTAACGCTCGACCGATCGCTTTTAGGCTCAAGGACTAAACAGCTCTCGCGGTAGAGTTTCCCCTTTGACCTCGTAATATACCCCACCATTACTGAACCACCTCTACATCAGCATCAACCACCGATGAGACAGCCCCCTTTCATTGCCATGAATGTGGTCAACCTATGGTGATTATCGCGATGATGTTACCCACATATCTACCCAGAGCACCACCGAAAATGAAAGCAACAATGAAGTGAGTAGAATATAAACAGGCGTTCGTCCACCGTTACACTCCCTTTTCCGTAAAACATATGAAGATATAGATAGAATAGAGCATGAAGCTGATGGCGGCCAAGCCAATTTCCCGACAAAACCCGGCAACCAAGCCAAAATAATCTAACCTTTTAGTCGTATAAACAGCAGATGATATGAAAATTTACTCTCAAAAGAGAGTAATAGGTCAAGCTCGGAGATCGCCGTCAAGTTATTTTTGGAAAATCATGCTCAAACGCTCAATACGCGCTCACATTGATCGATAAGTGAACGTCATTTTATTTGTAAATTATGTGCGGAATGACAGCTAGAACAGAACGTTTTAATGTATTGACCGCATCAACCGCGGCTATTGCTAAATCCCTTACAATACAGAATGCGGGGAAAATTGACCTACTACTTACCGATGTGATCATGCCTGATATCAATGGTAAAGACCTTGCCGCTAAGTTATTAGCTATTAGCCCAAACATGAAAGTGCTTTTTACATAGGGTTATTCGGCAGATATCATTTCTACTCAAGGCGTGTTGCAGAATGACATCCCATTTCTTCAGAAGCCGTTTTCAATGGAAACATTAATCTCTAAAGTGAATGAGGTGTTGGATAATTGACCTCAACTGAGGATTACAAATTTTGCTTTACATACGAGAGCCAGCATTAACAGATTGTAGATATTTAACCACTGCTGGTGCCAACGAATTTAAAGGCAATACCTCGTTAACTCCTCCGAGATTTATCGCCTCTTTGGGCATTCCAAAGACCACGCAGCTTGCCTCATCTTGGGCCAAAGTATAAGCGCCCTGCTGATGCAATGATAACATACCTGCGGCGCCATCTTTACCCATACCCGTTAAAATGACAGCCACCGTGTTTTGCGCTGCGCATCTTGCCAAAGAATTAAACATCACATCTACTGAGGGTTTATGCCCACTCACTAGCGCTGAATCTGACAATTTCAGGTGATAATCAGCGCCACTGCGCTCTATTAACAGATGGTAACTGCCTGGAGCAAGGTAAGCGTTACCGGGTAGTATGCGTTCACCTCCTTGAGCTTCTATGACATTTATTTTACATAAGGTATCTAAACGTTTGGCGTAGCTAGTAGTAAAACCTGGGGGCATATGTTGGGTGATCACCACACCGGGACTGTTGGAGGGTAAATCGACTAAAAAGTTTTTTATGGCCTCAGTGCCACCGGTAGACGCGCCAACAGCTATTATTTTTTCGGTACCAGAATAATTTAAGGTTGCGGTGTTAGCCGATTTTTGTTTGCTTGCGGGTCTCACCTTAGATTGAGAAGCGATCCTTATTTTATCAATGATCATTTCCCGGTATTCTTCAATGCCCTGTGCGACACCTAATTTGGGTTTGGCAATGTAATCTATAGCGCCAAGTTCCAGCGCTCGAAGTGTGGCATTTGCGCCCTGTTCGGTTAACGTTGATATCATTAAAACTGGTGTGGGGTGAGCCTTCATTAATTTTTCAAGGAAGGTTAGCCCGTCTACTTTAGGCATCTCAATATCTAATGTGATCACATCTGGCGAAAACTTATTAACTAAATCTCTTGCCACATAAGCATCTGGCGCCGCGCCAACTAAAAACATATCCTTTGCTGACTTAACAATTTCACTGAGCAGACTCCTGATAAGGGCGGAGTCATCTACAATTAACACTTTTATCGTCATTTACTTAATCCTCAAATAATTCGATTTCACCACTTTTTGATGCACCTCGAATACGCATTTTATATTCACTTTCCCTGTCTATAATGGTGCTGTTGTGCAGAGATTTAATTTTTCTCACATTCACAATGCCAGAACCTGGTGAAAAATACACTTTACGGGGATAGGCATCAAGCAGGTCACTGGCTAAAATCGGGATATTCTCAGCGCTTAAATACTCCATAGTAAATTCCACATTACGCTCACCCACATTAAAACCGGTGAAACCTTTTAATACATTGCCCCCACCAAATATTTTAGCTTCTAAGCGTCGTCTATCCGCCCCAAGTTTTAACATCTGGTTGATTAAAAGTTCGATTGCATACACCCCATAACGGGCAGAGTCCGAGACAGAAGAAATATTGGAGTCACCATCGTTGGGTAACAAAAAGTGGTTCATGCCACCAATCCGTTTTTGAGGATCACGTAAACAGACTGCCACACATGAGCCTAACACAGTAACAATAACCGTATCATCAGTGGTGGCATAATATTCACCGGGCAATATTTTTATGACTTCACGGTCAAAGTGCCTATCGAAATATCTATTAGGAAAAGTCTCCGACATATCTTGGTCATTATCCATCACCATTAGGGTTTGCCTTTTACTGGTCGGTAAAGGGTTTTTCCTAGAGGGGCCACTAAGTGATCCGCATTAGAAAATGATTCAGAATGCCCCGCAAAATAAAGTCCATCAGCAGGCATCAATTCAACCATTTGATTGAGGATTTTAATTTGGGTATTTTTATCAAAATAAATCATCACATTTCGACAAAAAATAATATCAATCGGTGGTTTAATATCCCATTTAGAATGAGTGAGATTATTCTGTCTAAAATCGACCATTTTACGCAGCTCTGGCACAACTCTTATTTTGCCCTGATTAGAGCCAACGCCAAGATGAAAAAACTCCTTCAACTGCTCCTGACTTAAATCAGTGACATTACTTTGGCTGTAAATACCTGCTCGGGCTTTATCGAGAACTGCACTATCAATATCAGACGCGATGATTTCAACCGGTGTGGTAAAACTACCAAAGGTTTCGGCCACTGTTATCGCAATAGAATAGGGCTCTTCACCGGTACTGCTTGCAGCACACCAAATACGTTTTTTACCTGGGTGTTTTTTCAAATAATCACGTAACTCAGGAAAATGGTGTTTTTCCCGAAAAAACGAAGTTAAGTTTGTTGTCAACGCATTGATGAAAGACTGTTCTTCAGGGCGATTGGTTTCGAGATATTTAAGATACTCAGTAACGCTGCCAATTTTTAAAACACGAAGTCGCCTCGCTAGGCGACTATACACCATCGAATCTTTACTATTGGCCAGCTGAATGCCTGTCTTATTGTACAAAATTCTGCGTACATTATCGAAATCCAACGGACTGAATAGAAACTCTCGCCCTACATCCAGTTGTGGCATAGATTCAATTACCTAAAAGCTTTCCCACTCATCTTCTTGGGGTGAGGCTGCCTTTATTCTTTTCTGCGCTAATGGCGCTCTTTTTTTTGATTTGCTGGCTCTGGGTACCGGCAAACTTAATGCTTTACTTGGAGCAATAGTTTGTTGGTGCCCTTGTTGTGAATCATCCATTTTAAAGGAAGCAACACGCTCAGTTAGTTGTACTGCTTGTGACTGCAGGCTTTCTGCTGCGGCAGCAGCTTCTTCCACTAACGCGGCGTTTTGTTGGGTCACTTCATCCATTTGAGTGATGGCTTTCCCCACTTCATCAATTCCCGTCGCTTGTTCAGCTGAGGCTGCGGCAATTTCCGACATGATATCGTTGACCCGTTTAATCGAGGTCACCACTTTTTCCATGGTTTCGCCAGATTGATTAACCAATACATTACCGTTTTCTATTTTACTTACCGAGTCAGAAATCAACTCTTTGATATCCTTAGCTGCGTTGGCTGAGCGTTGCGCTAAAGTGCGCACTTCAGATGCAACTACAGCAAACCCGCGCCCTTGCTCACCAGCTCTTGCGGCCTCGACAGCGGCATTCAAGGCAAGAATATTGGTCTGGAAAGCGATGCCATCTATGACACCAATAATATCCGATATCTTATTGGCAGATTCATTTATGGACGCCATAGTAGTGACGACCTTCTTAATCGTTTCGCCCCCTTCTATGGCCACTGTTGAGGCTTCTGATGCAAGACTGTTGGCTTGATTAGCGTTTTCAGAATTTAACCTCACCGTTCCGGTAAGTTCTTCCATACTAGAAGCCGTTTCTTCTAAGCTGGAAGCTTGTTCTTCAGTTCGACTGGATAAATCTGCATTGCCCTCAGCAATTTCGGTTGATGCTTCGTTGATTGTGTTTGCGGCAGCATTTATTTGTAAGATGGTATCGCGAAGTTCACTTACAAAACTGTTGATAGCATCGCCTAATTCTTGAAACTCTCCCTCAAACTTTTCTTCAATAGAAGTGGTTAAGTCTCCGTCAGATAAACATAACAACACCCGTTTAATTTCATTGACAGCGTTTTTACGACCCGTAATATCGGTGGCATATTTGACCACTTTAAAGGGCTTATTGTTTAAGTCCATAATAGGATTATACGAGGCTTGGATCCAAACAACTTTGCCGCCTTTACCAATGCGTTTGTACTCTGCAGCTTGGTATTCTCCTCGATTTAAAGTCTCCCAAAATTGTCGATACTCATGACTGTTTTTATATTCAGTATCAGCAAACATACTGTGGTGTTGACCTTTAATCTCGTCCGCTCGGTATCCCATGGTGTTAAGAAAATTATCATTCGCCTGGATAATAGTGCCATCCATATTAAATTCTATAACTGCTTGGGATTTCCCAATAGCTCCTATCTGGCCTGAGAAATCCGCATTACGCAATTTCTGCTCGGTGACGTCTGTAGCATATTTAACGACTTTAAACGGCTTACCATTTAAATCTGTAATCGGATTATAGGATGCTTGGATCCATTTTTCTTTGCCGCCTTTTCCTATGCGTTTAAATTCACCGGCCTCATATTCACCACGATTCAACTTTTCCCAGAACTGTCTGTATTCACTACTGTTTTTGTACGCAGTATCAGCAAACATACTATGATGTTGACCTTGCACCTCGACTGCTTGATATCCCATGGTATTGAGAAAATTATCATTCGCCCGGATAATAGTGCCATCCATATTAAATTCGATTACTGCTTGGGATTTCCCAATAGCTTCTATCTGGCCTGCGAAATCCGCATTACGCAATTTCTGCTCGGTGATGTTGGTAGCATATTTAACGACTTTAAAGGGCTTACCATTTAAATCCATAATCGGATTATAGGATGCTTGGATCCATATTTCTTTGCCGCCTTTACCAATGCGTTTGTACTGCGCAGCTTGGTATTCACCGCGATTTAAAGTATCCCAAAATTGTCGATACTCATGACTGTTTTTGTATTCAGTATCCACAAACATACTGTGATGTTGACCTTTAATCTCGTCTGCTCGGTATCCCATGGTATTGAGAAAATTATCATTCGCCCGGATAAGCGTGCCATCCATATTAAACTCAATAACTGCCTGGGATTTCCCAATAGCTTTTAACTGGTCTGCGAAATCCGCATTACGCAATTTCTGCTCGGTGATGTTGGTAGCATATTTAACGACTTTAAACGGCTTACCATTTAAATCTGTAATCGGATTATAGGATGCTTGGATCCATTTTTCTTTGCCGCCTTTTCCTATGCGTTTAAATTCACCGGCCTCATATTCACCA
The DNA here is from genome assembly GCA_047629275.1 of Gammaproteobacteria bacterium. Lineage (GTDB taxonomy): Bacteria > Pseudomonadota > Gammaproteobacteria. The sequence goes on along the minus strand of JBLHWR010000104.1, from coordinate 213 downwards.
CGATTCAACTTTTCCCAGAACTGTCTGTATTCACTACTGTTTTTGTACTCAGTATCAGCAAACATACTATGATGTTGACCTTTAACTTCGTCTGCTCGGTATCCCATGGTGTTAAGAAAATTATCATTCGCCTGGATAATCGTGCCATCCATATTAAATTCGATTACTGCTTGGGATTTCCCAATAGCTTCTATCTGGCCTGCGAAATCCGCA
>JBLHWR010000103.1:0-7462 GCA_047629275.1 Gammaproteobacteria bacterium | reverse complement strand
CTCATTTGTTTTAATGAGTTGATGCGTTTTTTATTTGCTGCGTGGTCTTTTGCATCACTCTTTTCTGTAGGGTTATATAAATTTAGCAGAGTTTTTAGATTATCTAAATCTGCAATAGGTAAATAGTTTACGGTTAAGTGTGCCAGTAATTTCCATAATATGTTGCCGTCAGTAATAGGCGCGATATATTCACTAATAGCTGAAACATTACTAAAGCTCACCAAATCGGGAACGTCAGGGGTGTTAACGTTAATATCACCAAGTTTTAATTGCTGAGTAATAACACCGTTAGAGCAACGTAATTTAGCCGTGAGTACTTCGCGCATAGGAAGTTCATAACCACTAGGGAAACTGATGCGTAAAATACTGTCTACTTGCTGAGGCCCTGTATATTTTTGAATAAGTTCGTAAACAGGGTAACTAGCTTGTTCTTTTGCTGCAAGAGAGAAATCGATGTATGCATTTTTCTCCGTCGATCGTCTGTTCTGACCATTAACACTTAACAGGGAGTGAATCGTAAGTTGGTTATTACTGTTTCTAATTGGGTTTAAGCGTAAGTCACTTTGTTTATGCGTTAATGGAATAGGTTCAGCATCTGTTTCAAATAAATTAATAGCAGGGGTACAAAATAACTTGAAACTGTTTTTGTTCACCTGAAGACCATGGGTGTTTTTTCGGAATTTAAATCTTAATTTAAACGCTTTCGGTAGAGCCGTTTTATTATCTAAGCCTGATAAGTTAACAAATAAGAATTTATATTTATTAATAAAGTATTCTTGTAATCTACGGTAACTATGCAAGTTTGTTTTATGATTTTCTAATAGATTAAAATTTTGATTCCAACCCATTGGTGTAATTTTAGCATTTATTAGTTCAGTTACTTGCTGACCTTGCACGATTGAAATCGATTCGAGTTTGTTAGTCAGTAAGTAATAAATCTCACTAGCATCATTATAATCACCCGCTATGTGGAGAGGCAGGTCTGAAAGGTATACATCAGAATTGGCTAAACTTGTATTATTGATAATGATGTCTAGTTCTGAACTTTTATTTGCTTGATTAAGTTCACAGGAATTAATTGTTAAGGGGTAGATCTTAACGTCGGTACAGCTATGAAAACGACAACTCACGTCTGATACTTTTTGTGAGTCTAACTTGGCCCCTTCATTAATCGTAATCACGTTATTTAAAATATTACGGGGTTTGAATTCAATGATGGTTGTAGCTGGAATTTCTTTGAGATAATCCGGTGCTACTAATCTAAGTATCGATTGCGCGAACTCTGGGAAATCAGTGTCCAAACGCTCTTGAATGCCCGCACTTAAAAAGGCGGTACCCTGTAGAATCCGTTCGACATCAGGATCGCTGCTGGCTCCAGAAAGATGAGGTGCTAAGGCAGGATATTTACGTGCAAATTCCCTAGCATTATCTTTCAGGTTTTGTAATTCTATTTGATAACTTTCAGTTTTCATAACGTCTTTCTAATTTAAAGTGCTGATGACACGTGGACTTTTCCATTAATGTCGATTTTTATATTAGCGGCTAAGTCTTGGCGATTAGACTCGCTTAAAGTATTAGCGCTTAAGCGCCAAACCAATTCACCAAAACCGCTATTCTCTTCGCTATACGTGAGAGCAGGGCTAACAATTCTAGGTTCAAATTCAGTGATTTGAAACAATAGTTGTTGTTCAAGGGAGTCCAAGTCGGGAGAGCCATGACCATTAAAAAGACTGCGCAAGTCACTCAACCCCATTGCTTCATCTATTAAGACATTTCCACGTTGGCTATTAAGTAGCTTGGACAAGTCAGAAATAATAGAATCAATAAGGTTGAATGCATCTGGGCTGGGTTTTTGACCTTGTTGCCACATTCTTAATCGTTTTAATAACCGTTCACTGGCCATTACTGATCAGTTCCAAAGTTATCTTCAAATTCAATACCATCGGCTTCATGGCTCCAAGTAATGCTGTCATAAATAAGTGAAACTTTCTCCATGTGTCCCAGCTTACTATTAGCCATGTCAGTCTCATTTTCAACAATAAATTCAATCGCCGTTATTTGAGCATTTTTTAGAATTTGTCGGTAATAAAGTTCTTCCATACCCGCGCTATCGATGCGATACCAGTCAATAATGACTTCAGTCAATAATTCACCTTCACTTAGCGCTTGATAAAGCATTGGACTGGTTCGATCCAGCTCTTTCAAAATGGTGATTGGCATATGCACGCGGCGTCCATTAGGTAAGCCGCGTTGATCTGTTGGCAACTTAACGCTGTGTTGAATTGCTTGCACTATTAATGCACCTTCGCGACCATCTAAATCGCATTCACCTTCAATGTTCCCTTGGTTCTCTGCAATGATGGTCATGTATCCTGGTAGTGCCATGAAAAGTCTCCCTTTAGGATTTTTCTAGTTTACTGCGTTCAGTGAGTGTAAATGGAAGACCCATGTACTTGAAATGAGGAGTTAAAGAGATGGCAACAAGAAACCAGCTCGATTTACCTTCAACTTCTCGGACAGTAACGCGAGCATTTCGTAATGGACGTCTGGCTCTAACACTAGGAGCGGGGTTATCCATATCTGAAACGTATTGTTTCAACCAACCATTCAGGGCTTGATCTAATTGAGAGCGAGTTTGCCAAGAACCAATGTTTTCGCGTTGCATAATTTTTATGTATTGAGAAAAACGGCAGCTTATTAGCATATAAGGCAGTTGAATCTCGAGTCGTTGATTCAAAGCTTGTTGGCGACCATCGGCATTCAGTGGATGGTCATCTTCTTTTCGGCAAGAAGGCGCTGCAAAAAAACCCGCTTTTTGACTCGCCTTATGCAGGGTTAACGGAGTAAAGCCGTTGTGTACTAAGTCGGGTTCTGATCGGTCTGAAATCATAACTTCTGTAGGGATATGGCTTCGGACTGCGCCATGTCCAGCTTGGACTTTAAGGTCGTCAATGATGCCATATTCGTCACCAGTGACATTCACAAACCAGCGATAATTAGCAAAACTGTTGCAAAAACGTGTCACAAGCGCGTACGCAGAGTTGCCCCATAACCCACCTTTGATACCCCTATCTGTTTCTTCGTAGCCAAACTCAGAACTGTGATGACTGTGGCTTGCACGAAGGAGAAATCTTGGTAATGTTAGACTGACGTATTGGCTGTCAGGGTGACTTCGAAAGCTATTCCATTTGGCATACATCGGTTGTTCAAAGTGGGCATCAATGTCACGAATACGGGAAAAGTCTTTATAGTCGTCTATGCCAAAAAAAGAGGCATCGGCCGCGCTAATTATAGGGCAATGTGACATTGCCCCTAATTTGGCAAGCTGTTGCAGTAAAGCCATGTCATGCGCGGTTGATTTAAATTCAAAATCCCCCAGCATTAAGCCATAAGGACGGCCACCAAATTGGCCAAACTCTGCGCTATAAACTGTTTGGTAAAGTGACGACTGAGTTATGTCCGGGGAATCTTCAAAATCCTCTAACAACCCATTTTTGGACGTATTAATAACAATTATTTCAGTGTTTTCTTTGGTATTAATATGCTGCTGTAAAAAATCCAAAGAACGCCAGCTAGTTTCTAACGTCACAAATCGATTATGTTGAATGATACTATCCAGTTGTTTACTAATACGACTGGCAACCTCAGCTTGAATAATGAACTTGTCATTGCTGTCTAAATCATGTTGATCGTTGAATCCAAACTCAGTCAGTAAGTTGCCTAGAATAGCGGGTTTGACATTTTCATCGCTAAGCATAGAATGCATTTTTAGGGCTTGGCGTAACTCAGGAATTCCACGAATTAAGTTCTCAGGTGAGAAGTCTTTTAGGTTATTCAAGGAATAGTTCACCGTTAAGGCTTCATCAATATGAGGCCTTAAGTGATTATCTAATGTTAGTTTCACACTGATATTTTGGCGACCCAAAATATCAGTGATGCTAGCATCAATTTTTAATACGCTATGATCAACTAGATTTTCAGCACGTTCATCTGCTGTAATATTCGATAAAACCAAAATACGAAAAGGCAGTTCAACCTCATTCTTCTGGTTATCCTGAAACGTTAAATTAATCCTTTCTGTGACGGCTTGCTTATTCATAATTTGACCTTACCAGCAATACGCGGCTTGTTTTGGCAATTCAAGCGGTACGGTATCCAACATTTGAATAACGGGGCGCTGGCCATTTATTTCATAACTGACATCAATAAAACGAACATCATTATTAACGAGTTGAGCTTTTTGGTTAGGAAAATCATCAACTGTAAATATACGACGGCCATCTTGGAAATCGAGTAAAAATTTACCAAAACCTTTAACACCTAAGTATTCTTTTAGCAGGGTCAATTGTCCAATTTCAATACGCAGCGTGGTGTCGCCACACGTTTCTAGTGACCAGTTAAAGTCATGCTGAGTAGGGTAGTTGTAGTTAGCCATCGTCTGCGTACCATCACTGCAATGCAAATCTATAAAGGTCGCATAAGGCGATACTTTAGCATCTGAATTTGCACCAGAAGGTAGAGCATTCATAGAAACAGTAAACTGATTCCCTACTACAAAAGCACCAGCGGCAGATTGATTTAAAACATCCAAGAATGTTTCTGTCAGTCCTAAACTTCGTTGTTCAACATTAGCGCGAACATACCCTTTCTTGAATTGTTTTTTAACGAAGGGGGCTACTTCGGAGTCTAGGAAGTTCCATAAAATGCCTCCTTCACCGACTAATAAATTACCAAGATTGTTTTTTGCAACTCCATCAATAGAGGCTAAAACATTATCTTCCCAGCGATCTTGAATTGCGCAACTACTTTCTTTTTGCATGTAATCATAAGCCGCATAAATAGGGCCCATGTAAAGTTTCCAGAACAAACGGGTAGTAGAAATCGGTTTGCCAATCAGGGCTTGCAGGTCTTTAATAGATACCCAAGCCGAAGATAGCGGTCCGTTACCTGTCTCAGGTGAATCTGGTGTTAGGAACAGCGTCGTGATAGTTGAGAGAGATTGTGAGCGCGAGTCTGCTTTAAAAGCTACTTCGGCTAAGGCTTGTTTATAAGCATCTACTGCTTTAACTGCTTCCTCTAAAGCGCCACTGTTATCTTCACCAGCCCCACTGCCTTTTGTCGCTTTCTTATGAACTTTCATGCCTTTTTTGGCCAGTTTACCGACCTTGCCTAACTTACCTAAAGCCTTCTTAATAAGTTTGCCGCCACCTTTACCTTTGCGACCATCAGAAATTGAGTACGATTGGATTTCACTAAAGAATGCAATTTTATCTTTTGATTGATAATCCTCACCAGAGAAAGGTTCAAGTTGCTCCTGCATGGTTTGCAGTAACGTGAAATAGGGATTGTCGGCTGTTGCCATGCGATCCAATAATACAGTCCACTCTTTGCGATCACGCTGTTTCTGTTTACCTTCGTCAAAGCGTTCGCCAAAATCTGTCCAAGCGTTGATGTACTTACGTTGATAGTACTGATTAAAGTCCTGTTGAATATCACTCAGTTTTTTATCATCCGTATTCGCCATCTGGAATTCAGTTAAAAATTCTTGAATAAACTCATAGCCCTCAAGAGTATAAGCTGAGCTGATTTCAGGTGCATCTGCAAGTTTAATGCTACCGCCCCAGAAAGTTTTCAATTGAATCGAGTCAAAGCCTTGTGAATTAGCCCACTGAATAATCCAAGAATAGTCACCATGATTTTGTTTGATTAAATGTAAGAGTGCTGCCTGTAGACGTTTTTTCTCTTCATCTAATCCAATTAATGACTGGCTCCAAGATACATAGCTGATATAGATATCGCTGAATAGAATCGATTCTTCATCACCTACCGAGTCATCTTGTACAAAAATGTAATTATTACCTATTGGTTGTATTTCAAACTCAGAATCGGGATTCAAACGTTTTTGTAAGATATTAATACGACGCACTAAACCACCGGCTAGGACGCTAGTATCTTGTTCCTTAAGTTCATCAATTGTCAGCTTAATTGAATTGTCGTATTCAAGCAGAATCAAGTTTTGTACATATTCAATGTATTTTTTCTTTAGTTCTTCAACTTGATTACCCCCAGACAGCATGGACATCCAGGGGACATACTCTTGATCTTTATAGGCCTGCATCGATTCAATTATTGATTTCAATCGGTAAGCCGTGTCTAAGCGCATAGACGGTGTTTGAGATTCATCACTGATGTTGATTATCGTACCAGCGAAATTGGTTTCAACTTCAGAAAGAAAGGCACTGTCTTCATTATAAAGTGCGGTTAAAGCAACGGCAGAAACAAAGGTTAATGCACCACTGATACCCAGTGAATATTTTCTTATCGCTCTACGGAACCTGACAGCACTGGGTAGACTTACTAATAAGCCACGGTCTGGTGGAAGGATTTTGGTGAAAAAATCATGCAAAAACATACCATCACGAACAGTACTTTCATTTTCTGTGTGAAGGCTAGAGCTGAAATATAAACCACGAAAGCGAGGTGCTTCTTGATAGGCATTACCTTGTAATGCCGTGCGAATAAACGTGTGAAGACCATGGCGTAAGCCTTCCATCGTCTGAGGTAAGGTTAATAACGCATCGCTCGGGGAGTCCGTTTGCTCCATCATTAACAAGCGAATTTCTTTTAAACGATCTAAGACACTATCAAGTGCTATATCAGCAATTGAGACATAATCACTGGACTCCGATTCATTTAAATATCCCATTGCTTGGTTTTTTAATGCATCAGGAATATATTGAACCCATTCAGCAAAACCTGGAATTAAATCGGCTTTTGTTACCATGAGATAAACGGGAACTTTAACTTCCAGTTTTTCCATCATGCGATTGATACTATTGCGTACCTGACGGCCTTCTTCCAATAGTTCATCTTCGTTGCAATTTAATAAGCGATCTGCTGCAACAACTAGAACCAATCCATTTAAAGGTTCTTTTTGTTTGTGACGAGAAAGCATGGAAAGTATTTGATTCCATTCTTTGCGATCACGTTCTAGATTATCGGGAACGGCATAACGGCCGGCCGTATCAATAATGATGCCTTCTTCATGCAACCACCATTCAAGATTAAGAGTAGAGCCTTCTTCTTTACTTGATAAATCAATAGAAGGGAGTAATAGTTTTGCATTTCGTAAGCTCGTGCTTTTACCAGACGCAGGGCGACCAAAAATCATATACCAAGGAAGCACATAAAGAGGGTCTCCTTGGAATTTCAACTGAGACCTTTTAAGGGCTCTAATTGTTTGATTCCAACGACCCGAAAGTGATTTTTTTAATTCACTAGGGGTCATTCCTAAGTCGTCGTTCTGATCTTCAGGGTTTACACTATTCAGTAAACTTTGTACTTGAGATTTTGCCCGATAGCGAATAATAGCTTTGCGAATCATCACAATCGCAAACCAGATAGAAAAGATGCCGACTAAGGCATATACACCTTCCATCAAAGGACGCTCTAGAAGATATGT
>JBLHWR010000102.1:0-7632 GCA_047629275.1 Gammaproteobacteria bacterium | reverse complement strand
GCCTAAGAAATTTTGGCGCCAAATATCTTCACCTACTGCCCATCCATGTCCTGTTCCACAAGCGGGTATATTGAGTACAAACACATCATCTAATTTGTTGAGGTTTTCACATCCTTTGAGTACAGCTAACCCTAAATTATCTCTTCCGTAGATTGCCCAATAGGCTTCCCCCATACGGGCATCCAAGGCTACCAGAACATCCGAGAAATCATATTTATTCAGGCTTGACTGCGCCAGTACTGCTAGCGTCGAAATAGGCGCTATAGGAATGTCGAGTGCTATCGCTATACCCTGAGCAGTCGAAGCTGCGATGCGAATACCGGTGAAAGCGCCAGGTCCATTGGCAAAAGTACAACCAGTAATGTCACGCTTTGATAACTGTGATGCTTTTAAAACAGTGTTCATCATTTGTGGTAAAAGCTTAGTATGCTGACGCGGTGCAATTTCGAACTCGCTAAAAATTTCACCATCAGCGCGGAGTAAAGCAGCTGAGCAAGCCTCGGTGGAGGTATCAATGGCTAGAATATTCATACAACTATTAGATCAAATGAGATAAGTGAGATTGGCGAAAATGAACTAGGCGTTACCTAAGTCTAGAAGGGCTTTAAGCCCATAATCTTGCTATAGGGTTAAGAGCATTATACGCTAAAGAGTGTGTCGAGTTTTAACCTAAAAGCAGTTTCATCGTATTAAGAATACTTTTTTAGTTTTACCACTAGCCAATGCTGAGAATTAAAAATGAATGCAAGTTCTGATGTAACGGCTTTGACATTATATGAACTTCTATTGGCAATGATTATTTACCCATTAGTTATTGGGCAATGCCTCTTTTACTATTTTTAATAAAGTTTACAAATTCAGCAACTTCAGGGTAAAGGTCACACAGTGGCTCTAACTTTTCTAATGCCACTTGTTTCGTAACTTTTGATTTTAGTAACTCTCGAAATGACTGATGCAGAGCCCGAATCACATCTACTGAAAAGCCCTTTCGCCGCAACCCTTCTTTATTAATACCAATGGCTCTTGCACGATTGCCGGCAGCCATCGAAAAAGGCGGTATATCTTGTGTCACAACCGATCCTTGGCCACAAAGTGAATGGCCGCCTATGTGAGTAAACTGGTGAACTGTGGTAAAACCGCCCAAGATTGCGAAATCACCTACCTCTACATGACCACCTAACGAGGCAGCATTTGCAAATACTGTGTTATTGCCAACAATACAGTCATGTGCAACATGACAATAAGCCATAAATAAATTGTCACTACCAATTACTGTTTTGCCCGTTCCATCGGCCGTACCTCGATTGAAGGTGACATATTCACGAATCACATTGCGGTCGCCAACGATCAATTGGGTGGGCTCACCATTATATTTTTTGTCCTGAGGCGCTTCACCTACAGAGCTAAATTGAAAAATTTTATTTTGCTCACCTATACAGGTAGGACCTTGTATAACAACGTGAGGGCCAATTTCAGTTCCTGCGCCAATTTCGACCTCAGGCCCGATAATACTGTAAGGGCCGATAGAGACGTTTATGCCAAGTTTCGCCTTTTCATCAACAATCGCTGTGGCATGTATCATATTACTTTATCCTGTGCTGAACACATCATATCCGACTCAGCAACAATTAATCCGTTCACATAAGCTTTACATTCAAACATGCCAATGCCACGCATATTACGGGTTAATCGGACTTTAATCTCTAATTGATCGCCAGGTATGACCTGACCTCGAAATCTAGACCTGTTCATGCCCACTAGCATATGCAACTTCGATTCAGGATCTTCTGTCATCGACGAAAAAGACAACAACCCGGTAGCTTGAGCCATTGCTTCCAGTATCAAAACACCCGGCATAATAGGCTTGCCTGGAAAGTGCCCCTGAAAAAAAGGTTCATTGAATGAAACATTCTTGATTGCAGTAAGAAACTCTTTATTGTCTGTATCTGTTACTTTGTCTATTAACAAAAAAGGATAACGATGGGGTAAAAGCGCCATCACTTTACTAATATCAAATCCTGACATAAAACCTCATATTCTTTATACAAAATGACTATTTATTTTTTTCTAATGAAGCAACAGACCTAGCAAGTTTATCCAGAATTTTATAACGTGCATTGCTTTTGTGCCAATCTTGATTCTTTTGGAGCGGTGTTCCGGATGAATAAACACCCGATTTATTAATACTTTTTGTTACCAAAGACATACCAGTCACTGTCACATGATCAGCAATCTTAAGATGCCCTGCGATGGCAACGCAGCCAGCAATCTGACAGTAGCGACCAATAAAGGTACTACCAGCGATAGCGGCATGGGCGGCAATCGCGGTGTGTGCGCCAATTCGAACATTATGACCAATTTGGATCAAGTTATCCAATTTACACCCTTGCTCTATAACCGTATCGTCGATAGCACCTCGGTCGATGGTTGTATTGGCACCTATTTCTACATCATCTTCTAGTATAACTGTCCCGATTTGAGGAACCTTGTGCCATCGGCCTTCATGCATAACTAATCCAAAGCCATCTCCGCCAATGACAACACCTGGCTGCAATATGCAGTTATTACCAATATCGACCTCGTAGCATAAGGTTACTCGACTGTGCAGTAAACAGTGGCTGCCAATTTTTACGTTTTTCTCAATGATACAACCCGGACCTATGGACGTCCCCGCTCCGATATCTACATTGTCACCAATTACCGTGAGTGCACCTATCGACACGCCCAAGCCTAATTTGGCACTATCAGAAATTTGTGCTGATGCGTGTATTGGAGTTGCAGATGGCACCGCTAGTTGTGGCTTTAGTAAGTGAATGGCCTGAACGAATGAAAACTGAGGGTTAACCGAGAATAAATATTGTTTATCGATTTTGAACGGTTCGAAATTGAGCGGAACGATTACTGTCGAACAACAGCTATCGGCTAATCGCTTTCGGAATTTTTCATTTTGAATAAAACAAAGGTCACTCGAAATAGCGTTTGAGAGTGATCCAACGCCATCAAGGATTGATTCAGGGTCGCCTTCAAATTTCAGGTCGAGACTAGTGGCCAGACTTTGTAAGGAAAAGTTCATTACCTTTAATCTTCATATTATTGATTTAAAATCTATTTTCTCTAAATTATACTATCTAGAATCTTAGGCTTTGCCTTGCCAGTAAATTTGACATAGGTTAATTATTTAAAATAACCGATTAAAGCGGATTCAAAGTAAGTGTTACTGTGTATCTTCAGTCAACTCTGACTGCCTTTTTAACATATCGATCACTTGCGCTGTAATATCAATTTGATTGGACACATAGCTCACGCCTTCTGTGAGTATTAGGTCAAAACGCTCTGAGTCACCCAATTTCAGAAGGACATTCGCAATTACTTGCTGTAAATCGTGTATTTCTTCATTTCGTCTTAAGTTTTGATCTTCTCTAAATTCCTGCTCAAGAAACTTTAACTGACTGACCTTGAGTCGTATTTCGCGTTCAAGTTTACGTCTTGTGTTTATCCCAATCTGAACTTCAGTCGATTTGAGCTGCTCTTCGATCCTCAACACTTCCTGTCGCTTTGACTTTAGCTGTTCTTCGCGCGGCTCGAATTCAAAATTGAGCCGTTCCTCAACTTTACGTGCCTGAGGCGCTTCTTTTAAGACACGTGATGTATTCACGAAACCGATTTTGTAGCCATCGTCAGCCGCCATTAATCCGCAGCTGATACTCGCAAGTATGAGCGTTAAAACTAGCAAATATCTTGTCATATTATTCATCAATAGCCTCATCAAAATGACGCACCTAATGCAAATTGAAAACTCCGAGTATCGTCACCCGGCAAATCATTAATAGGAAATGCGTAACTAAACTCAAGCGGCCCAACAGCTGAGAACCACTTGGCCGAGAGACCAACTGACTGTCGTAAATCGCTACTTTTAAATGAACCGCTATTTTTGAAGACATTACCAGCGTCGAAGTATAGCGCAACGCGAAAAGTATCTGAACTGCCAAATGATTCTAAAGGAAACAATAGTTCCGCTGTGGTAATGACCTGAAAATCCCCCCCAAACGGGTCGTTCAGACTATCAAGTGGGCCCAAACTATTCTGTTCATAACCTCGGACAGAACGGACACCACCTGCGGTATATTTATCAAAAAAAGGCACATCAGATGTGTCACTGTAGCTTTTACCAAGTCCAATACGGCTGCGGAACCCAAAGGTGATGTTATCTGTAACTGGAAAGGCCGTTTGATGGCGATATGAGACTTTATAGTAGTCAAGATCACCATTAAATATTTCTAGAGAAAGCGCATTTAAATGTCCCGAATCTGCAAAAATTTGTCTGTTCCGAGTATCACTTGAGACACTCATCGACCCAAAAGCGCTGTCATAACTATCACCAGTAATGTCGGCCTGATTGGTGTTTTGGTCAAATAGATCACTACTACCAACAATAAAATCAACTACCTCGGTTGAGGCTGTGCTAGATATTCGCACATCATTTCGAACTGCACCGAGACTAAAACTAAAAGCGTTATATTCAGACAAAGGAATAATGTATACCACTGACAGCCTAACTTGATCGAGTAAAAAGTTAGTGAAGTTATTTTCAGCAGAATCAGTTTCCCTAAACGATAAATTAAAACCCCGACTAATGCCATCAGCTGTATAGTATGGGTTTAGATAGCTAAGCACGTAGTTTTTTGTAGCAGCAGAATTATCGAATGTGATCCCAACTGTCTTACCCGTGCCAAAAATATTGTCATGATTTAACCCTAGGTTCAATAAAAGACCCTGTGTCTGAGAGAAACCAAGACCTACCTGAAAACTACCAGAGAACCGCTCAACCACGGTGACTTCCAGATCGAGTAGATGATCATTGCCTTTAACGGGAACGACAACAATATTGACCGACGCCAAATATTTTAAACGCTGAAGACGAATACGAGAGCGATCAACCTTACTTCCCTTATAAACAGAACCTTCCAGCTGGCGCATTTCCCGCCTTAAAACAGTATCTCTACTTCGATCATTCCCAACAAAGTTTATAGTTCTTACAGTCAATTTCCGGCCCGGAATAACTAAAAACTGTAAACCAATAGAGTTTTCTTCACCATTAATGTCGAGAGACGTTCTAACCTCGGAAAAGGCATAGCCGTCTTCGCCCAACCGTTTATTGATCAGGCTAACCACTCGATTCATTTTTTTTCGTGAAAAAAACTCACCTTCTCGAAAAGCTATCAACGCCAGTAGTTCTGCTTCATCAACAACGGACTCGCCGCTGATACCAATACTGTTAATGGTATGCTGTTCACCTTCGGTGATATTGACGGTTATATTGATGTCTTTACGATCAGGGCTAATCGAGACTTGCTTCGAATCTATTGCAAAACGCACATACCCTCTATCAAGATAAAACGATCTAAGATTTTCTAGGTCACCCGTTAATTTTGTACTGGCATATTCGTCAGAAACAAACCAGCCTGAATCTGTAGTTTCTAATTCGAAGTTATCGAGTAAGTCTTCTTCGCTAAATTTTTGATTCCCAGTAATATTAATCGAATGTATAAGAGCAACTTCACCCTCAGAAATGTCAATGTTAACTTCGACTCGATCATCATCAACATAGCGCCAATCGGTCGTTAATTTAACGGCGTATTTACCGAGTGAAAAGTAAAGTTTCTGTAACTCAAGTTCTAACTTTGACAACTTTAACTCATTGAAAATTTTACCACGAGTCATGCCAATCTGATCAAGCGCCAGTTCTAGGTTTTCATTTGTGAGTTTATCGTTACCTTCTACATTAACAGCAGAAATTGAAGCCCTTTCATTCACTTTAACAACCAGCACATCCTCATCACGTAACAACTCAATCCCGTCAAAAAATCCAGTTGAATACAGTTCTCTGATGAAATAAGGCGCACGCTCAGCGTTGAATACTTCGCCAACGTTGATTGGCAGGTAATTCAATACGGTACCAACTGAGATTTTCTTGGCACCTACAATTTCAATCTGCTCAACAGCAAAACTATCGGCGCGAACAGTAAACATAAAAAACAACAGCGGCAAAACACTGAGCCAAACCAATACCTTCAAAATTATTCCACCAGGCGAAGTAAGTCGTTAAAAATAGCTATAGACATGAGGCCAAATAAAAGCAACACACCAATTTTCTGACCGATCACTTCAGTCGTTTCTGACACTGGACTTCCTTTCAACATTTCGATCAAATAATAAAATAAATGTCCACCATCTAAAATAGGAATGGGCAGTAAGTTTAATACCCCTAAACTAATACTAATAATAGCGAGAAAGGTAATGAATTGCTCGAAACCTACGCGCGCTGAAATTCCAGCATAGCGAGCTATGGTAATAGGGCCACTCAGATTTTTAACACTAGCCTCACCAACCACTAATTTCCCCAACACTTTTAAAGTCAACCACGACATACGCCATGTTTTGTCTATTGACTCACCCAGAGCTTCGATTGGCCCGTAACGTTCGATAACCGCCATTTTTTGACGAACATCATCGGGTATTTCTATCCGATTCAGCACCCCAATAAAACCATAACTTTCATCATTTACAGTTCGAATTTTGGGCGTAATTTTGAGCGACAATTTTCGAGCATCTCTTAATACGACTAGATCAAGAGATTGCTCTGGGTTAGCGCGAATTAATTCAACCCAACGGTGCACATTGGGTATCATTTCGCCAGCTAGCATGACTACTTTATCATTTGCCATCAGGCCTGCTGCCTCTGCTGCGCCTCCTGCAACCACTTCATTAATAACAGGAGGAATATTGGGACGCCAGGCTGAAAAACCCAACTCACCAATTAGATCTATCTGTTCTTTCTTCAATAGTTGCAGCTGGCTAATATCGACTATTGCTTTTACGATTTGAAAATCAGCGCGTTCAATTTCAATCACAATTGATTCAGCACCAACCGATTCTTCAAACAATGTAAAACGTGCCTTTTGCCAACTGGGTGTTTTGATGCCATTCACAGATAAAATCGTGTCCTGAGCTCTTATACCGGCACTATAAGCTGGGCTTGGACTGCTGACGTCACCAATAACAGGCTTCACACCAACAATTCCCAACATATAAATAAGGGAATAAGCTGCAATAGCGAAGAGGAAGTTAAACATCGGCCCAGCTGCAACAATGGCAAAACGTCGCCAGACACTCTTACGATTAAATGTTCTGTCTAAATCGTTCTCAGCAACGTCGCCTTCACGTTCATCAAGCATTTTCACGTAGCCTCCCAACGGAATACAAGCTAAAACGTATTCTGTTTGATCAGTACCCATTGTTTTTTTCCAGAGCGGTTTTCCAAAACCGACTGAGAACCTAAGCACCTTGACGCCCATTTTACGAGCTACCCAGAAATGTCCAAATTCATGAATTGTCACTAAAATGCCAATGGCCAAAATAAATGCAGCAACGCTGTAAAGAATTGAAACAAGGTTTTCCATTAGTAACTCATTTGCTGATTATGAACGTTAGACTGCCTATCGGCAAATTCACGTGCTCGGCGGTCATCCTCAAGAATAACGTCCAGATGATGTGCTGCGTTCGATGAAATTTTTTGTAGCGTTTTGTCAATCAATTTTGGGATATCAGTAAATTTTATTTGTTTGTTGAGGA
>JBLHWR010000101.1:0-7671 GCA_047629275.1 Gammaproteobacteria bacterium | reverse complement strand
GACACTATTTGGTCCAAAATCTTGAAGAAATGGTAGCATTCCCAATGTTAATTTATCTGTTCCAATTCTATTGATAAAACTTCGAAACAAATCTAAAAACTGATCCGGAAGCGTTATAAGGCCTGAAGCTAAATAGCCAACCAAAGAATTGGCTGTGTTGGAGCCTTTATGAGGAGTATCGACAAAGAAGCTGATGTTTTTTGTAAAAACAGGTTCAAATATAAATATTTTTTCCACGTCATAGTCGGAGCTTTGCTCCAATAGTCCATCAGGTCTCAATGTGAAAGTTGCATCCCAAAGTTGATAGTCAGAAGATGTCACCATGGCTTTGTTAACTATTCCCCCCATGCTATGACCTATGAAAACGCCCTTGCTCTTTGTATTAAGTCCCGGATGTTTTAAAAGCATATTTTTCAATCGCGATCTAATCATCATAGCGTTGTAAAAAGGAGGTGAACCCGAGGGATAATAAGCATGCCAAATTTGGAACCTTTCATGCAATTGTTGATCATTTAACATTGCCAAGGTCAATTTAAGCCAAATTGACGGGTCAGAATTTAAACCATGAGTCATCAAAATTGGCGTTTTTTTATCATTTAATTCTTCAATTGCAAAAATCCCTCTACGATAATCCGCATCGCCTGGATTAATCATTCCAGTCCAACTGAGTTGATCAATGTCCGCTTGCTCAAGCAATACCAAGTATGCTGCAGCTGGTGAGTAATTTAGGAAATACTTATTTTTACCCATTATCTTAGACTGTTGTTTCAACAATATTTCGCTGGCTATTTTTAGTTGCCATTTTGAGCCGATTTTTCTGAGCTCTGATAAATTGAAATTAATTGGTCTATAAATACCCTCAAGTGGATAGTACTCATCATTGCCTTGTGTTGTATTTTTACGAGCAAAAACACCCGCAACACCTAACTCTCCAAAGACAGTAAATTGTAACTCTTGGTCGTGAAGTGAAAGGTCAGATAATAAATAAATGTCACCCTGTAAATCGGTGTCAAAAGTGATGCTTAAATTGCCGAAACTGTAGGGTGTTTGTTTCTTGTTATTTATAAGAGGAGAAATTATTTCATTTAAGGATAGATTGTATTCGGTTATCGCGAAGTTTTGCTGTTCGCTAGACAGTTTATCTCTTGCCAAAAGTTCGTTTGTGCAAGCTAAGAGTCTTACCATGTCGTCTAAGGAGTCTCGCCCTAGAGATAAACACATCTGATACAGTTCATCTTTTGTTGCATTCGAAAAATTTGCGACGTTAAATGTTTCTTCAGCGAATAAATTTGATTGCTTTTTATTGAAGGTCAAAAATTTATAAGATGAGCAACCAGATATACAAAAAACCAAAAAAAATATCATTAATATCTTCGACTTGAATAGAGTCAAAAAATTTGACTTTACCTCTTTGGCTGTGCCGCCCAGCATAATTTCCCCGAGATGGTTTTAAGTCAACAAGATCGCCGTTAGCTACGAGGCTCCCTTAGTGCGAGCCGCTGAAATACTAAAAACGAATGATTTTTGAGTATACAAAAGATTTATATCGCCCAAGTTTCTATCAATCTACTACAAGATTCAGGCTACTGGCAATCGCCAAGCTATAATTAATACTCACTGCACAAATGTTGAGTATAGATCAAACCTACAAACTGTTTATATACCAACTGCTGAACTCCAAGACGCGAACCCTTTTACCTGACACTAGCAATTTCTGGATATTTTAGCGTCTTACTGTTTTTGAAGTCTTTTTTGATCTAAGTCGACTTGCCACTAACAGGCTTAGCAAATACTGCTATTTTTTCATACTACCTCCTGTAACTATTACTAATCCCATGAACCAGAAATAGAAAATCTGCCTCAATCAGCCGCGCTTTTGGCGTCGGCTTCATTTTTTTATGCATTTGTAATAATTATATCGTGACCATAAGAGTTATCTATCGAACATAACCATTTATCATCTGACGACTTTTCAAATACATAAGTGGCTTTACGTTCTGTCTCTGGAGAATTAGACCCAATTAGGTATTTTAATTGGTGGGCTTACTTTGGCTAGAGCGGTAGGCTCTATTAAGACCGCGGATCAAATCGCTATTTCTATTATAAATACAGCAGTTAATGCTGCGGGTCAAACCAAAGAATCTGCGGGTCAGCTTGAGACATTTACCTCTTCGGCAGAAAAGTGCCATCAGGAGACCTTCGCGAAATTCGTTCTCAGTATGATCCAAACTACATCCGTCGGGCTCGATTCGCCCAGGGGCGATCGGTCAGTAACATCAAGGTACTCTGGTGACAGGCTGTGGCCGCGCACGAGCGGCGGCTATGAGGTCACAATAGATGCTTAGTGCCGGCGCTCGGGGAGTCCGCCATCATACGTCCCAGTAAGGTATTTCTGTGATTCGCTTAGCCATAAAATCCACAAACGCGCGAACCTTCGGAGAGAGATGACGTCGCTGTGGGTACACCAAGAATATCGTCACTTCGAGAATTTTATAGTCTCGCAAGATCGGAATTAAGCGGCCTTCCTGAATGTCTTTTCCAACAACAAAGGTTGGCATTCGTGCGATCCCTGCTCCTTCCAACAATGCTGCTCGAAGCGCCAAGCTATTGTTCATCATTAACGACCCTGAAACAGGAACAGCAGTTGATTTACTATTTGGCGTTTGAAAATGCCACGCCAGTGCGGATTCTTGGTGACGATAAGAAATGATATTGTGATCGCGTAGTTCCTCTGGTGTTCTCGGCGTACCACACCGTTCAAAATACTCGGGTGCGGCCACGATTGCGTGATGACAAGGCCCCAATCGCTTTGCAATCAACGATGAATCTGGGAGCTCTGAGATGCGCACAGAAATATCGAATCCTTCTTCAATTACATCGACTTTTCGGTCGTCGAAATTCACGTCAAGGGTTATATCGGGATACAGCTTCAAAAATTCTGGCACTGCCGGCGCGACATGCAAAATACCAAAAGACATGGGGGCATTGATCCGTAGTTTCCCTCGTGGTTCGCTTTGCAGACGCGACACCTCAGATTGTGCGTCTTCAATGTCTGCTAAACCCTTACGGCTACGCTCGTAAAAAACCCGTCCCACTTCAGTCAGGCTCAAGCGTCGTGTTGTGCGGTTTAGCAGCCGGGCACCAAGCTGATTTTCTAGACGTGTTACATATTTACTGACGACCGACTTTGAGATTTCCAGACGCTCGGCTGCCGCCGTGAAGCTGCCGCTGTCAACGACCTGTACAAAAACCGCTATATCGGTCAATGAGTCCAAAACTTACCTCCATTAGTGCATATTTGTGAACAATGTTATTCCGATTAGGCTATTTATGCATCATTTATATATCTATAGAGTGTCTTTCATGGTGGGAATATTGGTACGAACCTGATATTTCCATTCAAATTCACAAACTTGGGAGATTAAAATCATGAGAGTAATATCGCACAGAATGCTTGCAAGTCTGGTCTTGCTGGTATTGCTAAGCAGCGTGGCAACCGCTGCAGAACGGGTGGTTGGAACAAGCCCGTGGGGCCCCAAAGACGAAATTGGAAGACTCAACCTAATCACGCCGAAATCGCAGGCTGCAGTTCTCTCAAAGTTGGCAGGTGGCAAGAATTACGATCTCTCGGTGGAGTATTTCATTGGCATGCCAAGTTGGCAGGCTGCTGGCGATCCTCACTATAGAATGTGGATGACGCACACGCCGCACGGCACTGTAATCGATGATCCGCTCAATCTTGGTAAAAAAATGAACGAGCACGTTAGCTACACTGGATCAGCAATATCAATGTATACCCATATGGGTACACACATCGACGCGCTCAATCACTTTGGTCTAGACGGCAAGATTTGGAATGGTTTCAGTGCTGCACAACACGCTGGTGATCGAGGTTGGCAAGTGGCCGGCGCTGAGAATATTCCACCTATTATCGCCCGAGGCGTGTTGATAGATGTGGCGGCGTCCAAATCTGTTGAGATGCTACCAGAAGGATATCGAATTACTCGTAAGGATCTTATCAATGCATTGCGCAAACAAAATTCTTCGCTAAAAGAAGGGGACGTGGTGTTAATCCGAACAGGACGTATGCAGCATTATGATAACGCAGAAACTTATATGGCTAACCCACCGGGGATTGGAATGGACGCAGCCCGATTTTTAGTTGAAGAAAAGGGTGCGATGATCGTTGGCGCAGATAACTTGAGTTTCGAATCATTCCCGTCAGAACTCGATACCGATTATGTTCCGGTACACACCTACCTACTCGCCGAGCAAGGAACACCCATCATTGAACTGGCATATTTGGAAGATTTATCTCGAGATAAGGTCTATGAATTTGCCTTCATCGGCGGCTCATTAAAGTTACGCGGTGCTGACGCGGCACCGATTCGCCCCATCGCTATTCCACTTCAGAAATAAAAATATTTACTCAAGGAGAAACTCATGATTAGACTTGAACATATTAATTTAGTTGTAACAAACATAAGCAAAACTAAGAAATTTTTAGAAACGGCAATGCCTCATTGGAAGGTGCGAGGTAGTGGGCAAAATGAATGGTATGGAAAAAAAAGGAATTGGCTGCATTTCGGTGATGATGATTATTATATTACGCTTAATGATCATGGAGAGGGAGTAAATAGGGATTTACGAGGATCTACTCCGGGACTGGCGCATATAGGATTTGTTGTTGATGACTTAGATTCTATTGTTAAACGGCTAACAGAGAAGGGATATGAAATTGCAACAATAGGGGCGACTCATCCACACCGTAAAACGATCTATTTTATCGATCCCGCTGGATATGAATTTGAATTTATTCAGTATTTCAGTGAGAAAGCAGAAGAAAAAAATATGTACGGCGGAGAGATAGATTCTATCAAAAGAGAAAGTACAAAATAATAGGAGAGTAAAATGAATAAAACAAAATTAGTTAAAGAGTTGTATCAATGCATTGATAACTTAGATGTAAATGGACTTTCATCATTTTTATCTGAAGATATTAAGTTTAAGTTTTCAAACTTTGATGCATTGGATGGAAAGGAAGCCGTTTTGGATTCAAATAGAAATTTCTTCTCTAGTATTAAGGGCATGAGACATACTATTGATAATATTTGGGAGGATGGGGACGTGATCATTTGTAATGGAAGTGTTGATTATATAAGACTTGATCTAACAAAACATAATATCGTTTTTGCTACTATATTAAAGATCAAAAAATCAAAGATACAGGACTATTTGATATTTGCTGATGTGTCTTTGCTTTAATTTAAGTGGAGGGAGAATTATAGAGTTTAGGTCATCACTTTATTGATTCTAAGTTCTAATGAAAACTCCTTTGTCGATAGAAACACTAACTCAAAAGGAAACGGTATGAACATTCGCACATTCTTAGTCGTAATACTCACCGCCGGTGTATGGGTGAGCCCAGCATTCGCTGAGAGAGAACCAATAAAAACCGTGGTTAATCCCGCACATTTGGCAAATACCACTCAATACGGTTATTCACAGGCAGCTATCGCTTCATCAACAGCTAGCACTATTTACGTCGCTGGCCAGATTGGCATCTCGGACGCCGGACCCAATGACTTCGAGGCACAAGTGGATCGCTCCTTCGACAATCTCATCGCGGTTGTCGAAGCCGCTGGCGGCAAGATCGAAGATGTCGTCAAGATCACACTACTCATCAAGAATCACGACCAGAAAAAACTTCAGTACCTGG
The DNA here is from genome assembly GCA_047629275.1 of Gammaproteobacteria bacterium. Lineage (GTDB taxonomy): Bacteria > Pseudomonadota > Gammaproteobacteria. The sequence goes on along the minus strand of JBLHWR010000101.1, from coordinate 1,952 downwards.
TGAAAAAGCGCAGAGACGTATTCGGCAACCATCCACCGGCGAGTACCTTAATACCGGTGGCAACCCTCGCGCTGGAGTCCCTTGAATTCGAGATCGACGCCATCGTTGTCACCGCACGCAAATAGAGCTGTACCGAACGGTACATGTTTAATTAATAATTAAAAATAACTAAAGGATCAAAAATCATGAATAATTTATCTGGAAAAACTGCGGTAATTACAGGCGGCAACAGTGGTATTGGCTATGCAACTGCGAAGAAATTTAAGGCTAATGGAGCCAATGTGATAATTACCGGCAGGTCAGTAGAAAGAGTACGAGCCGCTGCAAATGAGTTAGGAGTTAAAGGAATTGTTGCTGATGTTACGAATTTGTCTGCATTGGATGATCTGGCGGGGCAAGTAAAAAATGAATTTGGTCAGCTTGATATTTTATTTGTCAACGCAGGAATTTTTGCTCCCGCTCCTGTTGGACAAAATACCGAAGAGATGTTTGATACTCAGATGGGCATTAACTTTAAGGGAGCTGTGTTCACCATTGAAAAATTCCTACCGGTATTAAAGGATGGCGCGTCTATCATTAATTTGTCATCGATTAACGCTTACACCGGCATGCCTAATACCGCTATTTATGCCGCGTCAAAGGCTGCTTTGAATGCTTACACCAGAACCGCTGCAACAGAGCTAGCACCAAGAAAAATCAGAGTCAATTCGGTTAATCCCGGACCGGTTGCTACCCCTATTTTCGGTAAAACCGGCATGCCGGAAGCGCAGTTAAATGATTTTGCCGCCGCCATGCAAAATAGAATTCCACTAAAACGTTTTGGTCAGCCTGAAGATATAGCAAATCTGGTAGCTTTCTTAGCATCAGATGACGCTTCGTTTATAACAGGTAGTGAATATAATATCGACGGCGGTATGAATGTGAATCCGCTTTTATCGTAAAGCCCACTATTTAGGTTTCATTGGTATTCATGACGTTGAGATCGTTCAGGCCGAAGCTTTGAACAGCAACGGCGATGAAGCAATCGAAGAAGCCCGCACGTCTATTGACTCACTAGCGTAAAAAGAAACTCGCTCCCGACGAAACTGCCGTGAACATTTCACTGAAATCATTCTGGAGAGCTTTATGCCCTACATCAATGTCCAAATAACGAAAGGCGCAACACGTGCAGAAAAGTCAAAAATCATAAACGAGATGACCAACACGCTGGTAAATACACTCAATAAGAAACCCGAACATATTCACATTGTGATCCAGGAGATCGCTGAGGAAAATTGGGGATTTGCGGGTAAGCTCACCGATGACTGGCGGCGGAAAAATAGAGAATACTATCATGAAAAAAGCTAACCCTATCAATATCACACACATTGATCACGTGGTTATCCGCGTGATCGATCTTGAAAGCATGATTGCATTTTACCAAGATGTGCTTGGCTGCAAACTGGAACGCGGTCCTGGTGAGAGTCGCCTTGCTCAACTTCGCGCGGGTAACTCGTTAATCGATCTGGTCGACGCCAACGGTCCACTGGGTCAAGAAGGTGGCGATCGGCCAGTCCATGCAGCACCGAATATGGATCATGTTTGTTTTCAGGTTCAGCCATGGGATACAAACACGATTAAGAGCCACCTTGAACTGCACGGCATCAATTCGGGCGATATTGAATCTCGATACGGTGCCTCCGGAATGGGGCCGTCCGTGTACCTTAGCGACCCTGAGGGAAACAGGGTCGAACTCAAGGGCTCGACTTCTAATTTGAAGGATTCGGCTCTTTAAAGCGACGATCTTTGGGGCTCGCTATGAAAGTTGGCAGTTACTAAATTGCGCCGATACCGCTCGCCGTGTCGGCGGCGTGCACGAAGATATCGAATGTCTGCCCCTAGGCGACTCCGGCCACGAAGATATCGTTGTCGATGCTCGCGAAACGATTTTCGAGACCGTCGGGAATGGGTCA
>JBLHWR010000100.1:0-7752 GCA_047629275.1 Gammaproteobacteria bacterium | reverse complement strand
ATATGTTTGTTTTTTGCGACGGATGGCAGATTCTGACGCAGTCGATATTGGCTGGGGCGTAGACTTATTCAACATTCCTCAAGAATTTAAGGGTTTGTTTGCAGACCGCCTGCCATTGTCTTTGAACATTGATGTTCAACAGCCAGTTAAGGTCTTGGTGGCGATGGTTGCGGCTGAGCTTAAGTCCCTTTCAGCAATAGGTAGCTACCCGCGTGATTTGTTTAGTCGAACTAAAGCGCTGAAGGCGAGCACTTTACCGGTTTTGGTCGCATGCGTTGATACATTATCGACGTCAATTAATGCTAGCACAGATACGCTGCAGCTGTGTTTGGAAAAAGCTTCGGCTCGCGGCCAATGGCAATTTAATCAAACATCCTTAAGTGCTCTCCAAGTGGCTGAAATAGCGGATAAGTTTAATGGTTTCCTGAGTCATGTTATCGCGCAGCTTGATACGCCCTTGTCGCAAATTTATTTATTAACTGATGCTGAGCGTCAAACAATGTTAGTCGATTGGAATAATACTCAAAAAACTATTCCAGAAAGTATGTGTATACACCAGATTATCGAAACGCAAGTGGCTAAGGACCCTGATGCAATTGCGCTGGCTTTTCGGGATCAGAAAATAAGCTATCGTCAGTTAAATGAGCAAGCTAATGCATTGGCGCTTACGTTGCAGAGTTTAGGCGCGGCACCCGATAAATTGGTGGGTATATTTATAGCGCGTTCAATCGAAATGGTTGTAGCCCTTCTGGCGGTTCATAAAGCTGGTGCTGCATATGTGCCGCTTGACCCCGCTTACCCTAGAGATAGAATTGCGTTGATGATCGGCGATGCGCGAGCAGAAATATTGCTAACGCATAGCAAGCTTGTTGCTGAGCTACCGTTAGAGCAACAGGCGACCGTAGTGTGTGTTGACCAATTAATTGATTCATTGGTTCCTGAATCAATTAATTGCGAAAGTGAGGTCAAACCAGCGAATTTAGCTTATGTGATTTATACCTCTGGTTCAACAGGTACGCCAAAAGGTGTGATGGTTGAGCATCGAAATGTTGTTAACTTTATGGTAGGCATGGATGATACCTTAAATTATCAGGGTGACCCCGGCGTGTGGTTAGCCGTTACCAGTATTTCGTTTGATATATCAGTACTGGAAATCTTCTGGTCATTGGCGAGAGGTTTTAAAGTTGTTATTCAGGAAGAAGAGGCCAGAACCATTAATCTGGCTCAGGCTAGTGCGTCTCAAGTAAATCGTAAAATGGATGTTGGTTTGTTTTACTTCTCTAGTGATGCTGGGCCAAGCGGCAAAGGTGATCGTTATAAGCTTCTGTTGGAAGGCGCCAAGTTTGCTGATGATCATCAATTTTCATCAGTTTGGACGCCAGAGCGTCACTTTCATTTATTCGGTGGTTTATATCCCAACCCTTCTGTCACCAGTGCGGCCATAGCAGCGGTGACTAAAAATATTGCTATTCGAGCCGGTAGTATTGTTCTGCCCTTGCATAACCCAATACGTGTTGCCGAAGAATGGTCGGTGGTTGATAACTTATCTAACGGGCGAGTTGGTTTTTCTTTTGCTTCGGGGTGGCATGCCAATGATTTTGCGTTGATGCCTGAAAACTTTGAAAACCGTAAACAGTTAATGTTTGAAGGAATTGAGACCCTTAAGAAATTATGGCGCGGTGACACGATTAGCGTTATGAATGGTGAGAATAAGCCCTTCAAAGCAAAAATATATCCAGCGCCGGTGCAGGCTGAGCCACCTATCTGGATTACGACGGCGGGTAACATTGAAACTTTCCGCCAATCGGGTGAAGGCGGCTATAATATTTTGACTAATTTATTGGGGCAATCGATAGAGGATATCACCCAAAAAATTAACGCCTATAGAGAGGGGCGAAAAGCCAAAGGGCATGTTGGAGACGGCAATGTTAGTCTGATGGTGCATACCTTCGTTGGTCAGGATGCTGATGAAGTTAAAGAAATTGTGCGTGAGCCATTCTGTAACTATCTAAAAACATCCTTCGATCTGGTAAAAATTGCACCGTGGGCTTTTCCTGCGTTTAATCAGCCATCCAAGTCAGTGTCTCAAGATCAGTCATTTGACCCATCCACGTTCACTAGCGAAGATATGGATGCACTGATAGATCATGCCTTTGAACGTTACTTTGAAACGGCCGGTATTTTCGGTACGCCGGCAAGTTGTATTGCTTTGATTGATCAACTTAAACAAGCGGGTGTAGATGAAGTAGCGTGTCTGGTTGACTTTGGCGTTGATGATGATGTCGTGTTAGAAAACTTGCCTTATCTAAATCGACTCAGAGAACTGGCTAACCCAGAAGCATCTAGCGAACAAAATGAAGACTATTCTACCGCCAAGCAAATACATAAACATGCGGTGACGCATTTTCAATGTACGCCTTCTATGGCGCGAATATTGGTATCGGATCCGGAGACCTTATCTGCATTAGGGCGCTTAGATAAATTTTTACTAGGGGGCGAGGCGCTGCCTGATGACTTGGCAGAGACCTTAGCTAAGAATACCAAAGGCAAGCTAATCAATGTTTATGGTCCAACTGAAACGACAATATGGTCGACCTCTGGTCTTGTTTCTGTCGACAGGAAAGATCTTAGCATTGGTCGTGCTATTGCGAATACGCAGTTATATGTGTTCGATAGCGCCCAGCAACCGGTTCCGGTTGGTGTGCCGGGAGAGTTACTGATCGGTGGGAAGGGTGTTGTTCGTGGTTATTTGAACAGAGATGACCTCACCAACGACCGCTTTATTGATAACCCTTTTGCCGAATATGTAGGCAATGAAAGTAAAATTTATCGTACAGGTGATTTGGTTAAATATAAGTCAAACGGCGAAGTCGAGTTTTTAGGTCGTTTGGATCACCAGGTCAAACTACGTGGCTACCGCATTGAATTGGGGGAAATTGAAGCCTTGATTACGGCTCACCCTTTGGTCAAAGAGTCTTTGATTACGGCACCAGTATCAGAAGATGGCGCACAGAGTTTATTAGCTTATGTGGTGCCTAATCCACAAGGTAAAAAGCAGGAAACTGGACATTGGCAGAGTTTATGGGACGAAGCCTATAAGGGCAATATTGCAGCGGATATTCGCGAGCCAAAGAGTGTTGATAAGGGCGTTGAGATGAACGACCCGACTTTCAATACATCGGGCTGGCTCAATAGTTTTACCGGTCATCAGCACGAACAAAGTCATATGAAAGAGTGGCGTGACGCCACGGTTGAGCGGATATTGGCTTTGAAACCAAAGCGAGTGTTGGAAATCGGTTGTGGTACGGGGATGATCTTGTATCAGGTTGCACCGCAGTGCGAAGCCTATATGGGAGTGGATTTTTCCCAGTCAGCATTAGCAATGATTGAACAGCAGACTAATAAAATGGGCATGAATAATGTTTCACTTGTCCAAAGTGCTGCTGACAGACTTGAACTGGGTGAACACGCTAAATTTGATTTAGTTATTATCAATTCAGTCGCTCAGTATTTTCCGTCGAGTGATTATCTCGTCAAGGTCTTGAGTAATATTACTGAATTGTTAACGGATGATGGCCAAATTTTCGTTGGCGATGTGCGTTACTCATCGCTAAAAGAAACCTTTCATACCGCTATTGCATTGGCTAAAGCTCCTGCTAGTTTGTCGTTGCCAGAGTTAAAAGAGCGCATTGCTGAGCAAATAGAAAACGATGGTGAGCTCTTGATACACCCAGACTTCTTTGGCAATTTACCAGAGGAAATGGCTAGTTTGTCTCACGTTAATGTTCAGTTAAAGCGAGGCCATTTTGTAAACGAAATGTCGGGGTATCGTTATGATGTCGTGTTGCGTCAAAAGGCACCGAATAAGGTCTTAAGTGAGCAGGATTTCAAGGTTGTCGCCTACCCTGGTACTTTGCAGACATTGCGGAAAGTTTTGGATGGTGAAAGCGCTTTGCTTATAAGGAATATTCCTAATACGCGTCTTGTAAAAGATATACAGTCTCAGCATGTCTTGCAGGAAGGTGAGTATGCCTTGGTTTCTGATGTTCATAATGTGGTTCAAAATCAGCTTGCACAAAACCCTGTAGCGCTCGACCCTGAAGATGTTTATCAATTAGGTTCGATATATCAAGTCGAACTAAATTGGGCTGCTTCGGGGCAAAAAGAGTGTTTTGATGCGTATTTCTATCAGGGTGAGGTAAATAGTTTAAACCTTACCTGTAGGCATGCCGGGCAAGCTTTAAATTCATATTGTGAGGAACCTAAGCAGCACTCAAGTGATCATGAATTGGTTGATGCAATAAAACTGGTGCTGCGTGATAAGTTACCTGAATTTATGGTGCCTGATCACTTTGTTTTTCTGCCTCACATGCCCTTAACGCCGAATGGTAAAATTAATCGGCATGCTTTGCCCTTACCTGAGAAGCGTCAGCGAGAAACACAAGAAGTTTTTGTTGAGCCTAAGAGTGATATTGAACAAACCATCGCAGCAGTATTCCGTGAAATGCTCAGTTTGGATAAAATTGGTACCAAAGATAACTTCTTTAGTTTGGGGGTGAACTCCTTACTTATTGCCCAAGCAAACAATCGCTTAAATCAGCAATTGGATAAACATGTTTCATTGGTTGCGATGTATCGTTTTCCAACAATTTTTAGTCTGGCGGAGCATCTAAGTGCTGATAGTGATTTGGCAGAAGGCGCCAGTAAAGGCACCGATCGAGCGGAGAAACGAAAAGCAGCGCTTGGTGCTCGGCGTAAGCGTGCAGTGAAAAGACGTTAAGTCGTTGCTATAAGGGAAACCCAATAGCTGATACATGAACTAGAAACATGAACTAGACATAATCAAGATCAGTAATCAGGACAAATAAATGGACAATGATAAAGAACAGCAAGACTTTGATGAATCGGCGATTGCAATTGTTGGTATGGCCTGTCATTTACCCGGTGCTTTAAATATTTCGGAGTATTGGGAAAACCTAAAGAACGGGGTTGAGTCTGTTCGGTTTTTTACTGATGAAGAGTTACTCGCGGCAGGGGAATTACCTGAAAACCTAGCCAATCCAAATTACGTTCGTGCGCAACCTCATCTTGAAAACTTCGACCGTTTCGATGCCAGCTTTTGGGGTTTTAGTCCTCAGGACGCAGCGGTTACAGACCCTGCGCATCGATTATTCCTAGAAGTTGCCTATGAATCTTTAGAGCATGCAGGTCATACCGGTTACGATAGCGAAGGCACTGTGGGTGTATTTGCCGGTTCTGGTGCTAGCTTATATTGGATGGAAAATTTACGCACCAATCCTCAGTTGATAGAAGATATGGGCGAGTTTTTGGTACGCCATACCGGCAACGATATGAATTTTTTGGCAACACGCTTGTCGTATGAGCTAGATCTTCGTGGTCCGAGTATCAATGTTCAAACAGCCTGTTCTTCAGCGCTTGTGTCGGTTCATATGGCGGTTCAGAGCTTACTAAGTGGTGAGTGTGATATGGCGATTGCCGGTGGCTCAACGGTTTTACTGCCACAGAATCGGGGTTATATCTATCGCGATGGCGAAATACTTTCGCCAGACGGCCACTGTCGACCTTTTGATTCGAAATCAGCAGGCACTGTATTTGGTAGTGGAGCAGGCGCTGTTGTTTTAAGACGACTGGCTGATGCTGTTGATGATGGTGATACTATCTATGGTGTGGTGCGCGGCACGGCAATTAACAACGATGGCGCCCAAAAAGTTGGCTTTTTAGCGCCAGGGGTTGAAGGTCAGGCGGGTGCTGTAGCGGAAGCATTGGCGATTAGTGATACGCCAGCAGAGGAGGTGTCTTACATTGAAACCCATGGCACGGGGACGCAAGTGGGAGACCCGATTGAGTTTGAGGCATTAAATCAGGTGTATCGTAAAGAGACCGATAAGCGTGATTACTGTCGAATTGGCTCGGTTAAATCTAATATCGGACATTTAGGTGAAGCGGCAGGCGCAGCATCAATTATAAAGGTGTTATTGGCACTTCAACATAAACAGATACCTGCCAGCCTTAACTTTGAATCGCCTAATGTACAGCTGGATATGAAGGATAGCCCGTTTTTAATTAATGACCGACTTCATGATTGGGATGAAGAAGGGCCGTTGATTGCTGGGGTAACTGCCCTCGGTGCTGGCGGCACGAATGCGCATGTTATTCTTGAAGAAGCCCCTGAAGTAGAAGATGCTGACCCAACTCAGCATAAGCAGCAATTAATCACGCTTTCTGCTAAAACTGAAAGTGCTCTGGCATTAGCTGCTAGGAATTTGTCGGAAGCCCTCAAGGCTGATCATAAACTTGATTTGGCTGATGTTGCCTATACCTTACAAGTAGGCAGACGAGATTATAAGTATCGTAGTGTAATTGCTTGTCGTGATACCCATGATTTGATCGCTGAATTAGATGCGCCGGATAGCAAGCGTCGCGTGTCAGAAAAATGTACCGATAGTGAACCTTCTCTGGTGTTTATGCTGCCCGGTGGTGGCGCGCAGTATTCAGGAATGGGGCAGGAACTTTATGAGACAGAAGCGGTTTATCGCAAAGTATTCGATGATTGCATTGCCTGTTTAGAGACTACGTTTGGCGCTAAGGTTAAAGCGCTGGTTTTTGCGCCGCAAGCGCAACAACAAGAAGCGACAGTCACATTACAAACGCCGACCTTGACCCTCACTTCATTGTTTGCCTGTGAATATGCTTTGGCGAAACAGCTTGAAGCCTGGGGTGCAAAACCTGTCGCAATGATTGGGCATTCGATGGGTGAAAATACCGCTGCCTGCCTAGCGGGAGTGATGTCTTTGTATGACGCGATGAACCTGGTTTATATACGCGGACAGATCTTCGAGAAAGCACCAGAAGGCGGCATGCTGAGCATTTCGTTAGCACTCGAAGATGCTAAAAAATATATGTCGAATACGCTAGATGTAGCGGCCGTAAACTCTCCAGATTTATGTGTCGCAACGGGTGCAAAAGCTGAACTCGATATCTTGCAAGCAAAACTCAAAGAAGCTGACGTCGATTGCGCGATTGTTCGCATTAATGTAGCGGCACATTCGCGCATGCTGGATGGCGTACTAGAACCTTTTCGAAGCTACCTTAAGTCAATCAAACTATCAGCACCAGAGATTCCTTTTACGTCGAATTTAACCGGTACTTGGATTACTGATGAGCAGGCGATGGATCCCAACTACTGGGTCGATCATTTGAGAGGTACAGTTCGTTTTGCCGACAATATTGAAACGGTTCTGGCCGACGATTCGCGGGTTTTGGTGGAAATTGGTCCAGGTCGTACCTTGACTAATCTGGCAAGAGCAAATGGCGCACCGGTTAATGCAACCTTTAACTCTATGCGACATCCCAACGAAGCAGAATCCGATACTGAGTTTGCGTTGCGTACATTAGGCAAGATTTGGGCAAATGGTTCGAAAATTGATTGGTCTGTCTACTGGGGCGATGAGTTCCGTCAACGCGTCGCATTACCTACTTACCCCTTCGAGCGAAAGGCTTACTGGATTGAACCTGGAATAGCAGCTGCAAAGCTAGAAATAAACGATAATTCACCGCTAAAGAAACGTGCCTCCATTGATGATTGGTATGGCCAGTTAAGCTGGCAACAAACTGGACCTGCAAAACGTAAAGCAAAGCTAGATCAGAATTGGCTTATTTTCGAAGATGATAGTGGTTTAGGTGAAGCTCTGGTTCACGAGTTAGAAGCGCAGTCGATGCCGTCAATTATTC
>JBLHWR010000099.1:0-7892 GCA_047629275.1 Gammaproteobacteria bacterium | reverse complement strand
TTCAAGTAACACTGGCCGGTCTGATAACAGTGCTTTTCTAAAATTAATTTTATCCATACTCTCTATACTTATACTATATGCGTTATATATACCGCCAAGCGATACTGACAAGTTAACTTCCTTTATTCCTCCTAATCAAGTCTAGTTATTGGCTATATGCCGACTGCTCGATTCCAAGACGTAAAGGCGCCTTTTCTCAACTCGCGATGATAATCTGACTTGATTAGATTTCTGCTCAGATTAAACAAATTATAAATTTCTTTGTGAGCTAGGTGGACTGCACCAAAATGTCCACGCTGCTGTCGTAAGCTGATCACCCGTACTGATTTGAGCTGCTGGTCCTGCTGGTCTTTGAACACAAAAATGATGGTCACAAAAAAAGCCCCAAGTGATTGAGGCTTGATAAAGATCAAGTGAAAAATTTACTCTGACAACACTTATTCCTACAAAAGAAAATACACTATTGAATTCGAATCAATTTACTGAACACAAGGGATTAGATGACGCCAAATCAATATAGCTAGCGCTTCAATAACAAAAGTTGACTCTGACCCTACTTGTTGTAAAACCTTGTTCTTTTCCTGATTCTTGCTTGGGTGGGTTTGCATTAAATAAATGAGTCGCCCTTTAATCATATGACAAAAAACTTATAAAAAATACAAAACCATATATGTGTAAAGACATGGCGAATTATTTAAATGGCCGATATGAAAAGGAACATCTGCCTGACTTTTCTATCGTCGAAGACGGAGATAAATCAATTATTTATGTTGATTTAGGAAATGTCCACTTAATAGAAGGCAGTCACCCAGGCCAGTTATGGATATACCATATCCTTCATGACTCAACTCCTGTTTTAAATTATGAAAAAAAATAAAATCATATCGAAGTTTGACTAAGGGTTTACATCAGTTAATAGAGAAGACTGGGCACGGCGCACATCATTACTTTATGCATTCGCCCGCAAATTTTAGCTGGCAAAGAAGAGCTATTGAGTCACGTAAAGAGCTAGGTGTGCCGGTGACAATGAAAGATGTTTTAACATCTAGTGATTATCGGTTGGTTGTTACCGCCAATGATTGGCAGAATCGGCATGGAGCGATTTGGCCAGCTGCGGGAGCGTGTAGCGAAAAAAATTAAAACCACTTTGGTCAGCCAGTATACGCAGGAGATTTCGTTTGAAGAGATGCTACAGCCTGAAATCATTAAGCCTTATGTTAAACAAGCCACTGGTGAGAAGTTTTTGGTTGTGCCGCACAAATAAAGCGAACCATGCTGGTAAGGAGAGTTACATCACTGTACCCCGCTGTAACTCTTTTTTTGGCGGTAGAGAGCTCGGCAACACCTTTCTTTTCGCCTGAGTACAATCTTACTCATGTGATAAGCGAAACCGGTTATTTCACTCGCCTCGCTAGTATCGAGGTTATTATCCCATAGTAACATCGCCGCACGATGATCACTTTATGGCTTTGTTGTATCTAAACTATCATTCCACATGTAAAGGCGTGCCACTGCAGCTGCTAGTTTAGAGTGTCGTCTTATCAATCTACCCTCAGATTACTGTTTTCGTCAAATCGCACTAACCGACACTGGAACTGCAATTCGATTATCAAGCCTTATTTCATAATTCCGTCGAATGTAGTTGGCGCATTAGCTGGACACGCCAAAAAAACTCATCATTAATTATTTTAATAGGCGGCCTGGCGATAGTGGAAATCAATGATAAGAAGAAACTAAAGTTTAGCGACTAATTCACGTCAAAAAAGAATTCATCTGCGACAATAAAACCTGTAACATGAATATTAAGATCCTAATTATTCGATATCGAGAAACTACGATGAAATTGAAAAAGAATATAGTTTTATTAGCAGCCATTTTTGTTACAACAATCGGTTGTTCGTCGACTGATGTGGGAACAAAGTTAGCATCATTAGGTGAAGGGGGACTTGCGTCAGAGCAGGTTGTATCCGGGAAAACCATTTTTATGGCTCCCAATCTTGAAGATGTTACACCGGAAAGTTTTAACATTCGCTACATAGAAATGTCGTTTGGGTATGGAACACCCTCGAATGTAAGAGACATGGCAATTGCTCAGTGCGAGTCAGCAGGAAAAGTTGCTATCTATAAAACGACGACAAGAGGTCTAATTCAAGGTAATACAGTAAAAGCTTATTATGAGTGCAAGGCTCAAGAATCATAGGCAGATAAACCCTCTACCGGTGTGTTATTTTTAACACAACCCGACATTGACTTCGCTCCTTGTGACTCGGGGTATAGATGCCTCGAAACAGATTTCTAACTAGTTACAACGATAATTGTGATCGTGCCAATGCTCTGGGATATTGGCGGAAAATGTGATGCCCTCAGAGCGGTCGCCTCCATTGGAGAATCTGCACTATCGGCTCGGTTTCTCATATAGTGAATCTCGCTAAAAACGCAATTAAGTCCTCAACGACCATGGGCGATCAGCTAACTCCAAGCATGAGATTACCATCTTCATTGCAAGATTATCGGTGTCTCGCATAGCTGTTGGCGATGGTAACGACTTTGTTGGGTAGGTCGTCGCTCCCGCAAAATCTTCTTCAAAATCTGTATCCGTCACCTTAAAAAAGGCAGTAACAGGTAAAGTGGCCGTTAACGAAACCCAAAATAGGATATTCGTGAGTTACGTTCTAATCATATTTAATCTCCAAAAAATTAATAAAGGTTGACGACCCAAAGTCATTAACAATCAATCAGTGACTGAGGGGCCCTTGGCTAGCTATCTTAGCCCGGACCATTATTAGTGATATATGCATAAGCATGCCCGACAGTTGAATCAACATAAGTGTAGGTGAAGCTCCTGTTCACAGTACCGTCAGCGTCAGAGAGGGTCGAATTTAACTGATTGCCGTTGGTATCATAGGTGCACTCCCATCGCCACGCAGCACCGTAACTAACAACGCTTTTACTTTCCAGATTACCATTGGCATCAGAGGTGAACTCGGACCAACTATCGCCAATACCGTCACTGTCAAAATCCGCGCTCAGACGCGTCCTATTACCTGCGTCATCATAGGTGCTGGTGCGAATGTCGTTGAAAGTAACAGAAAGGTTAACGTCGAGGCTGTCAGGGGAATAGGAAGGATTAATATCCCCCAATATCACTCAATCTACTACAAGGTGCTAGCTGCTGACCATCGACAGGCTGTTATTATTGCTCAGTTTTACGATTACTTCCCGAAAGAGCTGAATATATTGCTGAATAATAGTATTTGACAATATACTTACCGACCATTATTTAGCGGTAACTGCCAACAAATAAACTTAGTTACCTTCGCGTTTTTATTCTTAGACTTTATAATCGGATTGATTTAAAGGTGAAGAGAATTATTCAACAGCATTTCTTAACTTTTTTTCTTTAGGCCACATGCACCGATCAAAACACTGCCAACGCTGCTCTCATTGCATGATAAACTTCCAATAATTCAGCATCCATTTCTCCTTCGGGTCTTTGCTCCTCTACCATACTGACGTTTTCCTTCGCAGCTTTCAAAGACCTCTTAGTGCTCTCGGGATCGTTATTACCAAAGCTGCTACAGTTAATAGAAACTGTGATTCCAGGGCCGGACTTTAAGGGATCGGCTTCAACAGCTAAACAATTGGCCACATATGTGCTGACAGACACTTGAATTGATACACTCAATACCCCAAGGTTAGTAGTATCAAAATTTGTGTTTTCAGTCGCACAATAAGCACCTGCTGTCAGTATAATTTCGCCATCAGGGCATGAAACGCTAATGATTTTAGATAGACCGTAGGCTGTTTCGTTAAAATCAGAACTTCCCATATGAAAATTATTTGAAAAAACTCCTCCGTTGGCTATAAAATCTATGTCAGATGCTACGACATTAAAATTCTCATTAACTTCAGACGCATTTGCAGGCGTATCAGAGACAAACGTATGAGGCACGCCGCCTTGCGCTAGCATAGGTATTAATAAGGACAACAGTGCTAAATAATATTTTATGTTGAGTGGCTTAAATCCTTCGCTAGAGTGTTTATTTTTAGAGTTGATTACTATTGCCATGTTATTTCATCCCAATTATCCGTATTCCAATTATTGCTTCCCTCTGCTAGAGCAAAAATAGCAATCGTCGACGGCATCACTTTAAACCATGATTTTTTGACCGCACTGGCAGGCACCTTGAGCGCACAATTACCGATACCTTTATCTGAGCATACCCCTGCCCATCCAACAAACTCCCAGCCTTCTCTTGGGACCGCTTCATAATTTACGTCGTAGCCAAAGACAACCGTATTCTTGGTGCACGCCACATCTTGACCCTGAAACAGCTCAAGAGTACAACCATGGCCAGATCCATTAAGGTCGACAATATCCCCTTCACCTTCAATAGCGAGTGGGTGATCACATGCTTGTATGGAACAAAAAATTAAAAATAGACAAAGAGTACGAAATGCAGGGAGGCAACAATGTGTTATTGATACTTTCATCTTCAGCTATCCTTAATTTTTATTTCAGCAATATATTTTATATTCCCAGACAGGAAAACAAATGTAAAGTCAATTAACCTAAAAGTAATCCGGCAGTCCCAGCAGACACAACCCCATCCTTGATAGGGCCTTGCCGCTCCACATCGGTCATAGTTCCGACCTTAAGTGTTACTCGTATACTAGGGGCCAAGGCGACCACAGCTGCAGCACCCTAGCTAATGGCACTTCTTTGCTTGCCAGGCATCGGCTTTTGAAGATGGCTTTTTATGGCGGTATAGAACCGTATTATTATCTTTTGTGAGGTTGATATCTGCCTCAAAGTAGCTAAACCCTGCACCGATATTATTTTTAAAGGCAGCTTTTGAATTTGTATAAGTTAGATGATTTATTTCGCCGAGGGCATGGGCTATATAAATAGGGGGATTGCTAGACGTGGGTTCTAGGATACCTGATCGAACTGAAAAAAACTGGTCTATGAGTATATGAAGCATCGACACCGCTAATGTCGATTAATCTACTACAAGATAGTGGCTACAAGCAATCTACAGGGCATTACTTTTACTCAACTGGAGCGATAGAACCGGTTTGTATAGAAGGGCAGAATGAGTAACGGAATTCAGAAAATAGGGAGTGGTGGAGAGAGCTCCACCACTATTTAGATCATCTCCATTTCAAATTAATCGTATTTGATTAAGTTCTTGACGGATAGATGCCCGTTAGGCAAATAACATAAGTAAGCCCATTAGGCGCCGCTTCCGTTAGGTCTGGCAAACCGAAAGTAACACGACCATCACCCCCGTATAATGTACCCATTAAAGAGAATAACGCCGAATTGCTACCTATCTGAAGAATTTGACCCTGAGCAGGTACGCCTGAAGCAACTATGCCTGCGACTAACCATACTTGACCCATCGTACAATCCCCACCGGTTCCTGCACTAGCGCTTTCCGTATCGTCACCAAACTCACCACTGATATCAGATTGTTTCAGTGTCGTGATTTCTGAGAAGTTATCGTTAACTGCTGTTTCTATCGTTGTAAAATTCTCATTCACCTCTTCTGCAACTGCTGGCGTTTCACTGATAAATTGATTCAAAATACCGACGTCACTTGCTCCAGCTGCAAACGCAATAATCGATAGAGAGATCGCTAAGAAAGCACTATGTCTGTTAATATTCATTTGTTATCTCCTTCAAAATATTTTTATTACTGTGTCTTGTTTTAATAATATGTCTTGTTTAAATAACTCGGTATACGCTCAACTATTTACTGCCGTCACCGATAACAAACTCGTTAACTGGCATCCCTTTGAGCGTGCCGTTGAAGTATCTAGCGTATTTATGGGTATAGGAAGGATTAATACCCCCAATATCACTCAATTTACTACAAGGTGCTAGCTGCTGACCATCGACAGGCTGTTATTATTGCTTAGGCAGCGGCCGGCTAATTCTATTTAAACCTCTCGGATTAGCTGGCGACTTCGTTCAGCTCACCTGTACTCATTTTAAGCTCTCTAGGCTGGATAATCCAAAAGAGTGCTAACTGCGTAAAAATAAAACACCTCGGTGGCCAACTTTAAAATCACCATATCTGAATGTACGGGAAATATTTATGAGAGATAAAATAGCCAAATCGATGACTAATTTTTTCAGATTGATCGCTGACACATTTTTTGCAAAAAGGTATGGGCATAGGGCAGTTGTACTGGAAACAGTTGCCGGAGTCCCCGGAATGGTAGCCGGGGTGTTCTTGCACTTTACAAGTCTGCGGAAAATGAAGACGGGCTACGGTGCTGATATTAGAGAGTTGCTGGCTGAAGCAGAGAACGAAAGGATGCACTTGATGTTTTTTATTGAGATTGCTAAACCAAATTGGGCAGAGCGCTGGTTAGTGCTCATTGCGCAGTTTACTTTTAGTATTTTTTATTTAGTGTTGTATCTAGTCGATAACCGCACCGCACACAAAATGGTTGCATATTTCGAAGAAGAAGCGGTGCTTAGTTATACAGAGTATCTAGA
This sequence comes from Gammaproteobacteria bacterium, assembly GCA_047629275.1. Lineage (GTDB taxonomy): Bacteria > Pseudomonadota > Gammaproteobacteria. Next base: position 1,381 of record JBLHWR010000099.1, on the reverse strand, counting down.
ATTAGTAGAAAGTGGCGCTATGGAAAACGTGGCGGCCCCACAATTGGCAATAGATTACTACAAGATGAATGCTAACGCTAAGTTGGCCGATCTTATCAAGCATGTACGCGCCGATGAACAACACCACAGCGAGGTCAATCACCGCTACGCAGCCGGTGGCTCACAGGCTACGCAGCCAGATAAGAATAATACCGTTAACAAGGCTAGTAAGATAGTGGAGGCTTGAGGTAATAAGTAATTGCCAAGCCATTAGCTCGTTTAATATACAACTCAGGGTATAATGAGGTTTAGTGAGAAGTCGCGCATTATTCCACATTCGACATCACCTCTAACGGCCATACCAGTATGTTCCGGATTAATAGGTCAGAACCCACCCGTCCGACGACTGACTTTATTGGCCAGTCAGCGTGCCCACAAAAGACATTGACACCCAAACTAATGACCATTAGTTTATCCAATCCATAAGAGGAGGCCACCATGTCTATCTACGAATCCATCGAATCCACAGACTCTCGACGTCATCTACAGCTGCGCAGTCCCGCCACGATGGAACTCACAGGTGAAATGATTTGCGCCAATGCAGAGGATGTCGCTACTGCCATTGCTAAAGCCAGAGCGGCACAGCCGGCTTGGGCTGCCACTAGTATGAAAGAGCGCGCCGCCGTGGTCGAACGTGCATTGAAAATTGTGCTCGAACGCCAAGACGACATCATCGACGTAGTGGTCAAGGAAACGGGTAAAGCCCGCACTGATGCCATGAGCATGGAGGTCTTTTCGGTCGCAGATCAGCTCTGCTACTACGCTAAAAATGCCGAGAAGTTCCTCAAGCCCCGCAAGCGTAGGGTACACGGCATTTTAGGCTTAATGAAGCAACTGCGCATTCTTTATAAGCCGCTGGGTGTCGTGGGACTCATTACACCCTGGAATGGCCCTTTTGTACTGGTCATGAACCAGGTAGCTCAGGCCATACTGGCAGGTAATGCCGTGGTTGCAAAAGGCTCTGAGGTCACCCCTTATTCGGCAAAATTGGCAGAGGAAATTTTTCTCCAAGCGGGCCTACCTGAAGGCGTGCTACAGGTGCTCCTGGGTGATGGCGAAACCGGTGCCGCCATCGTGCGTGGTGGCGTAGACAAAGTGTCCTTTACTGGCTCAGTTGCCACCGGCCGCAAGGTCGCCGAAGCCTCCGCCAGTCAATTGATCCCCTGCACACTGGAACTAGGCGGCAACGACGCTATGATCGTATGCGCTGATGCCGACTTAGACCGTGCCGCAGACGGCGCCTGGGTAGGCTCGTGCATGAACACTGGCCATTACTGCTGCGGCACAGAGCGCATCTACGTGGTGAAGGACGTCTACGACGAATTCATGCGTCTGGTACTCG
>JBLHWR010000098.1:0-7987 GCA_047629275.1 Gammaproteobacteria bacterium | reverse complement strand
GTGCGGCTTGACCATATAACACCCAAGCAGCTTTGTTTGAGTGATGTTCACGTAAGTGATGTAACAAAGACTTTATTACAGATTTCAAATTTAGTTTTTTAGACGTTGTCTAGAAAACATAACCAGTTTGCTTGGCAACAATAGCGTTTTGGACCCACCTGATCCCTTTCCGAACTCAGAAGTGAAACGAATCTGCGCCGATGATAGTGTGGGAGTTCCCATGTGAAAGTAGGTCATTGCCAGGCATTAATACCCTAAATACCCAACTCCTTGAGTTGGGTATTTTTTTGCCTGACATTCGGTGAAATATTATCCTGAGTTGTACTGGTTAATGCAGAATCGTCTATGAGTACCTTCCGTTGTCGATATTTTTACATCATTGACTAGCTTCCATGGTAGTTATTAAAATGTATAAATTCAGTACCTCAATAATTTTTAAAAACCTTTTTTAGGCATTACGTACTTTTACTTCATTCATAAATCGTTCTCGAATTACAACAGGATCCATTTTTATTACGGGAACCTTTATATTTCCTGACAAACATTTGCAGACAATAATAGTCATTTTGTTACTATCTAGAGCAGCCTGCATTGTTGCCGCTGCATCTTCTGCCTGACATTCGACAACGTTTTCACAACCACAGGCTTTCGCTACGGCCGCCAAAGATGTTTTTTTACCGGCATAGGTAGGTTGATCGCCAGTTGATCCATAACTGCCATTGTCAATAATTAGCAATATAAAGTTATCTGCAACATTATTGGCAATAGTTGGCAAGGTTCCGAAATTGGTTAATACTGATCCATCACCATCAATAGATATAACTTTCTGTTTTTGAGTCAATGCTAAACCGAGACCAATCGAAGAGGACAGGCCCATTGTTCCAAGCATATAAAAATTGCTAGGTTGATCATCGAACAAATGTAATTCTTGACTTGGTAAACCAATATTACAAATAATTAGATGGTCAGATATAACAGGTATGAGTTGTTTTAATACTTCAGAGCGAATCATTATTAATACCCCTTCCAGAAAGTTGCATCAGTCAGAATAGCAACAGGTTTATTGCACATGAATGTATAAGCTAAAATTGCATCTAGCTCTTCAACATCTTTTTCTTCATGAAAATGATAGGTAGGAATGTTAAGTTGAGCCAGTAATGCTTTAGTATGAACTGCCATTTCTACCTGACAAGCAACGGGTTCCCCTAGTTCACCACGATAACTGATCAACATAGGCAAGGGCATACGATAATACTGGGTTAAGGTAACTAAAGTATTAATTGTGACTCCGATAGCGGTGTTTTGCATAATAATAGCTGAACGTTTTCCACCCATAAAAGCGCCTGCACAAAGTCCTATCCCTTCGTCTTCTTTATTTGAGGGGATATGGAATATATGATCACTGGCTTCTATATTCTCGATTACGCTTGCTAACTGTTTACAGGGCACAGTGGTAACAAATTCGATTTTATTTTTGACGAAGTCGTTCACTATTCTTGTACTTATTGACAAGGTTTTTCTCCTTTTTTATTTCGTTATCAATAATTAGTCTGTTCTATAAAAATATTTAACTCAACCAATATTAATTTAAAAGATATTAAAATTTAATTTTACTATCGTGCTTCAAAAACATTGATATTAAGATAATTATCGATCTATTTCACATAAAAAAAACTAACAAATAGCCTGGCCTAGAGATTGACGAAGTACAATTTCTGTCTCTAGTTCGAGACTCTTGCAGCCCAGCTTACCATTCAGAATATCGAGTAATAGTTTGGCCGCAGACTCACCCATCCGTCTGTGCGGTACGTGAACTGTTGTTAATTTTGGCTGAATGACTTCAGCAAGGTCAATATCATCAAATCCAGTAACTGAAACTTCATAGGGTATTTTTATGCCCATTTCGTTTGCCCTAATAATAGCACCCGTTGCTAAGACATCGTTACCACAAATGATGACGGTGGGGCGGGGTTTACGGCTCATAAACTCTTCAAAAGCATCCGCACCACTTTTTAATGAATAAGTTGTTGGGATAATCTCAAGATTAGATTCTGGTATTCCGGAATTTTTCATCGCATCGCGAACACCATTTAGACGATCTAATGCACGGTCATTGAACTCAGTATAAGCAGTAATTACAGCAATATGCTTGTGACCATATTTTAAAATTTGATGAGCTATTTGAGATCCCGCCTTTCGATTATCAAACCCAACATTAAACGAGTTAGAGTCTTCACGGTAATTCCATGTCACTACGTAGGGAATTTGTCTGCGTTGTAAAAAGGCATAAGTTTTCTCAGGCCTCGCATGTCCTATTAATAATAAACCATCAGCACCCTGACTAATGAGGCTTCGTATTTGCTGATATTCCCTTTCAGGGTCGTACCCTGAACTAGCAATTAAAAGGGTTACGTTATTTTCTGCTAATGTCTCCTGAAAGGCCTGAATTCCACGAGCAAAGATTGCATTTTCCATGGTGGGAATAATTGCTCCAACTGTATTGGATCGATTTGATGCCAGAGCTCGTCCACCAAAATGAGGAGTGTATCCTAATGCCTCAACAACCTGCAAAACTCTATCGCGTGTTGTTTCAACAACTTTATCAGGTGTGTTAAAACATCTAGAAACTGTCGCTGTGGATACATCGGCCATTCTTGCAACATCTTGTAGTGAAGGTGCCGAACTTCTTTTTTTCATTTTTAATTATCAACCAGTGAATACCAATACTAAATTTCTAATTTTATAAAATTAGGTGGAAGTTTAGATATATCTTACATGTAAGCGCTTGCATTATCTAATGTAAGCGCTTACAATTTTTAAAAATCGCATAAATTTCAATAGCGCACCGTAATTGGGCAGTTTACTAAAATTGTTTTCTTGTCTAATTCGTTCGAACTGACTGGAGGGGGGCATGATTAAAAAAAGAGGATATTGGTGGCTCGTCATTAGTGGGTTGCTGTTTTGCTTCTATTGTTTGAACGTAGTTGTTGGAAAGGTCGCCCTGCTTTCTAACAATATTACTTTTTTTTCAATGGGTGACGTCGGTGAATTTATTGTGCTTTTTACTGCCGTAATTTTTTTTGTAGTAGCCATGCTCGAACGAGAAGCGCAATTAGATGGTTAAATAAAATTATTTATATTAATAAAAAATCTGAGGAGATGAGAATATGAAAAATAACGAAGATACACCTAGTAATAATGAACGCCGCCGTTTTCTAAATATTAGTAGCAAGTATGGCTTTACTGCTGCATTGGTTGCCGCTGCTAGTGGAAGTTTATTAATCAGTGAAGAAGCCGGTGCCGCAACAGCTAAAGAAGAAAAATCACGTGAAAATGCCGCTAAGCATAAAATGACAATAGCAACCGCTTATGTGCTTGGCGCTACCCGAAGCTACCCGATCATGCAGCTCGATTTCAAAGAGAATATCCAAAATATGTCTCGCGGACAGATTTATGTAAAACTGGCTCCCGGTGGACAGCTGGGCGCTGGTGGTGCGCTGGTACAAAAAGTACAGCAAGGTACCATTCAAGCCGCACAACATTCGCTCTCTAACTTTGCACCGTTTGCATCAGCTATCGACTTGATTAACTTGCCTTATTTTTGTGGTGCGAATCAGAATTTTGTAAACCTTGTAAACTCTGATACTTGGCGTGAAACTGTTCACCCATTGGTTGAAGCTAAGGGTTTTAAGCCTCTATGGTACGTTGTTATTGACCCTCGCGTAGTAGCACTACGTAAAGGTCAAGATGGTCCAATAAAAACACCTGACGATATGGCTGGACTCAAGTTCCGTGTACCTGGTTCAAAGATGTTACAACAGTATTATCGTGCAATTGGTGCCAATCCTACTCCAGTGGCCTGGGGCGAAACGCCGTCAGCAATCAAGCAGGGTGTTGCAGATGCGCTTGACCCTTCTGTAGGTGCACTTAATGTATTTGGTTTTAAAGACATCCTCTCTTGGGTAACGTTTACCCGAGCAGTGCCCGATTCGCAGGTTTACTCTTGTAATTTGGAATGGTTTAACAGCCTACCATTGGACCTCCGTGAAAGTGTCGAAGCTGCAAGCGAAATGACTTCTCACCAGAATCTGGCAAAAGTACCGGCTGCGCGCGCTTTTGCAATGTCAGAAATGTCAGAAAGCGGTGTGCAATTCTACACACCAACCGCAGATGAGCTTCAGCAGTGGGTCAACAAAGGCGGTCATCAAAATTCAGAATGGGACAGCTATAAAAAGGATCTGGCTGGTTCAATGGGTGCCTTCGATAAGTTGCTTGAAGCGGCTAACACTAAAGGAAAGTATTACGTACACGACGCTTAGTCACTCCTCAATTGGCGGGCTTTTCGATTGAGAGCCCGTTTTTTCCTATTTCCAATCCGAATATTAAAGGAGATAGACAAGTGAAAAAATTACTCTCTGTAATTGATAAAAATTGCGAGCGGTGGTTACTGCTTGGCTTTTATTCCATGATTGTTGTGACAATCGGCACTGAAGTAACTCGCCGTTTTGTCCTCTCGTATTCCTCTACTTGGGCCGAAGAAGTTGCGCGCTACGCATTTATTTACCTAGTCTGGATCGGAGTTGCTGCCGCAGTTCGTGACCGTGGGCATATTCGAATCGATGTCATTCTCGGATTTCTGGGCAATCGGGGTAAGTCAGTGATTTATCTAATAGGGGATTTTGTCATGCTGTTCGTTGCCGTGCTTGCGCTCTATTACTCCTATGAAACACTAGCAATATCGATGAAATATGGATCGGTGACGCATGGTTTAGGCGTTGCACAGGCTTGGTTTCTAGCCGCAGTACCGTTTGGCTTTTGTCTGGTTTGTTTCAGATTGGTGCAATCGATCATCCGTGATGTGAGTAATATTAAACACGGTCGTGATGTCTACGAAGGTGTGGGGTTATTCGATTAATGGAATACTTACAGCAAGATGGTTTTGATCTGGTTTTGGGTTGGGAATTTTACGTTCCTTTGTTAATTGCGCTGGTGATGATTATTTTTGCAGTGCCGGTTTGGGCTGTGCTTGGCGTGACGACGCTCTCAATGCTTTATTTTTCCGAAGTGTTACCAATGGGATTATTTGGTGAAGCACTGTTTGATGGTATCGATGCATTTGCGTTAATTGCTGTGCCTCTGTTCATCCTCACTGGTGACGTGTTAGTGCGAACGGGGTTGTCCAATAAATTATTAAACGTTGCAGAAGCTCTAGTGGGTGGGTTCAGGTCTGGATTCGGCACCGCGACCGTCATCGTCTGTGGCTTCTTCGCTTGTATTTCTGGTTCGGACGCAGCGGGTGCTGCTGGCGTCGGCCGAATGACTATTGCTCGACTGGTTGAACAGGGTTATCCAAGACCCTATGCTTGTGCACTAGTAGCAGCGGGTGCCTGTACTGGCATTCTGATACCGCCTTCGATCGCTTATATTATTATTGGCCTTATCCTAGGGATTTCAGCCACGACACTTTTTCTTGCTGCAGTTATTCCTGGCTTACTCATCATCGTCACAATCATGATTACGAATATTGTCATGAACCGGATTATGGGTTATGAAAATGCGGGACAGAAATTTTCGATAAAACGTTTGTGGGATGCCGTTTGCGATGCTCGATTCGCACTACTAGTGCCGTTTATTATTATGGGTGGCATATACAGTGGTATTTTTACACCTACTGAGGCGGCAGCCGTTGCGGTTATAACAACTATTATAATCGGTCTTTGTATCGGCAGCATTTCGATTTCTGATTTCCCAAAAATGCTGGCAAGCTCGGCCAAGGTTAACGGCGTCATCGTGCCCATTATTGCCTTCTCATTGCCTCTAGCCCAAACCCTTGCAGCACTCGAAATACCGCAAGGATTTGTCTATGCAATGACTTCCGTTACGGAGAACAAAACCCTCATCATTTTAATGATGATCGGTATATTAATTCTCGCTGGCTGCGTCATGGAAACGACACCCAACATCGTAATTCTTGCACCGATCATGCTGCCCCTGGCTCAAGAGATCGGTATGGATGAGATTCATTTTTGCATCATGATGGTGACCTCGCTGGGGGTCGGGTTTATAACGCCTCCGTTGGGCTTGAACCTTTTCGTGGTCTCTGGGTTAACGGGTGAACCCATTCTGAAAGTAGCGGTTCAGGCAATACCTTATGTGTTTGCGATGGGCTTTGTAGTGCTATTGCTGGCCTTTATTCCAGAGTTGTCACTTTGGGCGCTCTAGTTAGTGAGTAGTTAGGCCGAAGGCAAATAATGCTGGAAGTCTCTTAACACACAATTGAATTTTATAATTCCTATATTGAGGTAGCTTTACATGACTATTGAATTTTTGAAAAAAGCAGACAAATCTGCGACTACAGGCGAAGACGATACGCGTAAAATTGTTTCACAGATGCTGTCGGATATTGAGTCTGGTGGCGAACAGAAAGCCATTGCATACGCAACCAAACTCGACAATTACAGTGGCAATATTGTTGTTACTTCGGAAGAGATCGAAGCGGCTACCGCAAAACTTTCTCAACAGGTTAAGGACGACATTCAATTTGCTTATGAAAGGGTACGCGGTTTTGCAGAAAAGCAGCGTGCAGCTTTAATCGATTTTGAAGTCGAACTGTCTCCTGGCCTGTTTGCCGGCCAAAAACAAATACCAGTTCAAACCGCGGGCTGTTATGTACCCGGTGGACGCTATGCCCATGTTGCCTCCGCCATTATGTCGGTGGCTACAGCCAAGGCGGCTGGTGTAGATCATGTGATTGCTTGTTCGCCTCCAAAACCTGGAGAAGGTGTTAACCCTGCAATTATCTATACAGCCAATCTCTGCGGTGCAGACACCATACTCGCCCTAGGCGGTGTGCAGGGAATTGCCGCTTTGGCGTTTGGCCTGTTTACAGGGCATGCAGCAGATATTCTGGTCGGACCTGGTAATCGTTTTGTTGCAGAGGCAAAACGTATGTTGTTTGGCCGTGTGGGCATCGATCTGTTTGCGGGGCCTACTGAAATAGCCATTATTGCAGATAAAACAGCGGATCCAATGATCGTCGTTAGTGATTTGGTTGGGCAGGCTGAGCATGGTCTGGACTCACCTTGCTGGTTATTCACCACAGATCGCGAGCTGGGTAATAAAGTACTTGAATTAATGCCCGGATTTATTCAAAAACTGCCCGAAACTGCTCGTATTGCGGCTGAAGGATCATGGAAAGATTATGGTGAAGTTATCCTCTGTGCAGACCGTGAGGAAATGGCGCAAATCAGTGATCAGTACGCAGCTGAGCATCTTGAAGTACAAACTGAAGATCTCGACTGGTGGGTCAATCGCCTTCGTAACTATGGGTCACTGTTTGTTGGTGAAGAGACGACGGTTGCCTTTGGCGACAAGTGTTCAGGCACTAATCATATATTGCCAACCAAGGGTGCAGCTCGATATACCGGTGGTTTGTATGCGGGTAAATTCATCAAGACTGTTACCACGCAGCGGATGAGCCGCGAAGCCAACCGGGAAGTCGCTGCCGCAGCGGCCAGAATTTCTCGTTTAGAAGGTATGGAAGCCCATGCTCGGACAGGAGATGACCGACTTTCAAAATACTTTCCAAACGATACTTTCAATTTGCAGCCGTAATGCTTTATGTTGATGCGTCATCAGGTTGAGGTTTTGTAACTTGCTGGCGTTTTTTGCGAATAGTCGCCGTTTTAAAATAACCGTCAGGAAATGAATATGTATAAAAAGATACTTTTAGCCCTGGCACTAGACCAAGGGCATGGCTCCAGAGCGATTGAAATTGCCAGAAGGCTGAGGGCGGAAGACGGGGAAATTATTGCTGTGCATGTGCTTGATAAAATTCCCAGTTTCACCAGCTACTACATGTCAGCGGATAATAAAAAGCTTCCAGCTAATGTTGAAAAGGAAATTCAGGATGCTGCAAAGAATAAGATTGCCGATCGAATTGGAGCTGAGAAAGATGCTGAAGTTGTCGTCCTTAGTGGGCACCCGG
>JBLHWR010000097.1:0-8028 GCA_047629275.1 Gammaproteobacteria bacterium | reverse complement strand
GCAGGGTTATGGCATTGCTCGGCCCATGCCCCCGGCGAATATACCTAGATGGGTATCTAGTTGGAAAGTGAATGATGCCTGGAGAGCATAGAGCCTTATTCTCATTGATTAAGATTGGGCCCTATTGTTCAGTGCGTAAGAGAATTACGATCACCAGAACTTACCAAATGAATATACTTGTGCAAAGGGACACTTAATTAAAACGTCTGCATTCAGAGCAAATAAATTCCATATGATTGGAGTTCCTGCTCTAAGTCTCTGTTTTTGTAAAACAATTGTTTTTTTCAGGTGAGTTTTCCTTTGGTTTTTATATTGGTAATTGGGTGCAGAAGATAAATTTTAAAAAAGACGCTATTGCCCCGCCGAATCACTTATCTATTGAGATCAGCGGTTAATCACCACTTGTAGTCCTGCTCTTATATAGATCTACTCTTTGACCTACAAATATTCCCAAGAATAACAGGCTTTTTAAACTATAATCGCTCAAATAAATTTTGGTTTAGCAATATCAATCAGTAGGCTCATCTAATGAGTCTATCGCTAGCTACATTGATACTGCAACCTGCGAGGATCAACTAAAAAATCTGCAGTTAATCTACAGTTTAAAAAAGAATGTCTTTAGATGTATTCATTAACTGTTATGGTAGTGACTTCAATTGCCAACAAATGCTTGAAAATTCGAGACGCGTTGGTGACTACAGTTGCGGCAGCAAAAGCTAGTCTACTTTCTACTGGAAAGGAGAGGATTGATATTTTAATAATCATAAGCATCAAATTTTGACCTTATTATTTGCAAATAGTTTGTTGTTAAGGGAATAGTTTAAAGCTACATATTTTATGACTCATTCGAAAAAAAATATTCCAGCTCTGTTAATAACACAGCCTATAGGCATGAGTTTTCGGATGTCACGGTTGGTTAAACAAAAGTTGAATCGAATAAAAGCCGAACGCAAAAGTCACCGTCAACTGAATGGGCAATTAGCTGCCGAGGAAGATACAACGGTATGATAAGTGCGTGTTGAACCATTGCCTACATTGAGCACAAGAAGCGTCAAAAACTGGGCTATAAAGGCCCAACAAATCTTTTGCAGCTTAGTGACTAATGGCTACCGAAATCTATCTGCGGTGGCGCCTGAAATTGCAGGTTACAATCCTGTCGTGGTCAGTCAAGAACAGCTGAATGAACTCAGATGTTTTCGATGGGTGAATACGCTCATTAGCAACATTAAAACGGCTATAAAGGTTTCCTACGATGGGTTTAAAGTGTCGAAACAGGCACAATTATATTTGGCAGAGCCTCAGTATCGATTCAACTTGGAGGTATTGTTAACAAGATTACTTTATACTTCTATCAAAAATAATCCTTGCTTTTTGAAGTGGCTTAAAGCTGCGGAGTCATGTTGCTAATCGTTCTAAATGTTCGTTGTACTCGACAAACCTTAACTAGTAATTCAAGGTGGTGCCTAAATGGATGAGAAAATAAACTTCCATGAAATGCTTTTAGAGTCTGAAAGCCTGCGTAAAGAACGTTCGAATTTCACTCAAACCAAGAATGATCTCTTAATTTACAAGCGTCAATTCCAGAAAATATTTGAAGTCAAAACTGTAGGCTTGATGGGGTCACTTTTAGCCGATATTTTTGACTTCGAACGGGCTAACTTTCCTCAATACTATGATCGAAACGGTTTAGATTTTGATCAAGCTGAGCCACGCCAAACTGTCGAAGCGTTTCAGCAAACTAAGGTAACGTCGGTTGCTTCGTTATCGGCAGAAGATTCCCAGCAGAGGTTAAACGAATTGCAAATTAACCAGATTGAGCTGGAGGTGCAGAACGAGACACTACGCTTGGAAAAAAGTGAAAAAGAGCAGGCTCATCGTTATACCGAACTTTTTTATTTTGCGCCGTTAGGCTTTCTTGTGCTTGATTACAATAGCAATATTACGCAGGCCAACTTACAGGGGGCGAGCCTGTTGGAACTCGAAAGATCAAACTTAATCGGACAACGATTTTTAACTCTGCTGGCTCAGGAGCATCAGGTCACGTTCCGCAACTGTTTGGCAAAAGCATTCGACACGAGTGAAAAGCAAAGTTGTGAAGTATTGATGAAGGTTGGTAGGCAAACATTATGGTTTAGCCTCGACGCTAATATTGGGATAACTGAGATGGACTGTCTCATCTCGATGACTGACTTGACTGAACAAAAGCAGGTCGAAGAAGGGCTGCGCAAAAGGTCCGAGTTATTTGATAAGGCTGAACAATTTGGCAAGTTAAATCATTGGGAATGGGATGAAATGGCCAGCCTATATACGATATGTTCTAGTCAGTTTGCCAATATCTTTGGTATGACCGTTCAGCAGATGGTTGAAAGCATGACAAGCCTTGAAAAAGTTCGAAAGCTTGTTTGCGAGGATGATCGAGAAAGATATGTTCAGGTCGTTGACTTAGCACGTAAGAGTAAACAAGCGTGGGACATTGAGTACCGCCATATCGATAAGTCAGGTAACTGGGTCTATTTACATGAAATAGGTGAACCTGTGCTTGATGACCGGGGCATAATAATTAAGATATTAGGCACTGTCCAAGACATCACCCAGTACAAAAGCGTGACGGAAAATCTCAAACAACAGAATATCCTTTTGGGAGATCTTACGGATAAATTCGCACAGGCGGAGTCGACTACCAATTCCATCCACTGGGAAACTGATGCGCAGATGAAAATGGTTACGCACACATCAGCCAACACTGTAGCAATATTTGGTCATCAGTCAGAGCTCTACATTGGTGACATAGACAGTTTTGAAAAAAAAATAATTCCTGAAGACAGACTGACAATCCGTAAAGTCTTCGAAGCCCTACCATCTGATCCGTGTCCCTATGAAGTCGAATTTCGTTATCAATTAGAAGATGGTCGACAAGTCTGGGTGCGAGAGGTTGGCAAACCTATGTTTGACGATACCGGTGGGCTTACGGGTTTTCGTGGAACACAGCAGGACATTACTGCAGAAAAAAACGAAGAATTGATTCTCAGCCAAGCCACCAAGGCTGCCCTAGAAGTGAATAACGCCTTAGTTTTTCAACAGCGCGCACTGGATCAGCATGCCATTGTAAGTATCACTGATCTTGCTGGCAATATTACCTACGCCAATGATCGGTTCTGTGCCAGCAGCGGTTATGATCGAGAAGAACTGTTTGGCTACAACCACAATATCGTTAAGTCTGATGAGCATCCAGATGCGTTTTTTGCGGCTATGTGGAAGACGATTTCTAGCGGTCAGACTTGGCATGGTGAGATGAAGAACACCAACAAAACTGGTATTCACTACTGGCTCATGACGACTATTGTTCCTACCCTAAATGATCAGGGCAAGCCCTTCCAGTATGTCGCGATTCGGACAGAGATCACCGAGCGCAAACTAGTTGAAGAAAAGTTAAAACGGATTGCCCATTACGACATACTGACCAATTTACCTAATCGCATATTACTGGCAGATCGGTTAAGCCATGCCATGTTGCAGTGTCAACGGCGCAAACGATCATTGGGCGTTGCATTTCTGGACTTAGATGGTTTTAAAGCAGTCAATGACACTCACGGCCATAATGTAGGAGATGAGCTACTGATTGCATTGTCACAACGTATGAAAACTGCTTTACGTGAAGGTGATACGTTAGCCCGTATAGGTGGAGATGAATTTATCGCTCTCATAGTTGATTTGGAAAAAGTTGGGGATGAAAAACCTGCACTAGAAAGACTGCTAAAGGCCGCTGCTGAGCCTGTTTTCTTAGGTGATATAGTCATGCAGGTGTCAGCGAGTATTGGTATCACTCTTTATCCTCAAGACGGTGTAGATGCTTATCAACTCATACGTCATGCCGATCACGCTATGTATATCGCTAAACATGCGGGTAAGAACCGGTACCAACTGTTTGACACTGAACAAGATAATGCAATGAAGATTCAGCAAGAAGATATTAGCGATATTCGTTTAGCTTTAGATCGAAGTGAGTTTCTACTGCACTATCAACCCAAGGTGAATATGCACACTGGCGAAGTAATCGGCGTAGAAGCTTTAATTCGATGGCAACATCCTGACCGTGGTCTAATCCTACCTTTTGCGTTTTTACCATCGATAGAAGGTCGTGCCATCAGTCTGGAACTAGGTGAATGGGTCATTGACACAGCGTTGAGCCAAATAAATCAATGGCGAAGTATGGGTCTAGAGCTTCCTATCAGTGTTAATATTAGCACCCATCAGTTACAACACGGTAACTTCACCAACAGCTTAAAAGTATTGCTGGCTGCTCATCCTGAAGTGGAACCGCACTATTTAGAACTGGAAATACTCGAAACAAGTGCGTTAAGTGATATTAGTAAAGTGTATGTCACCATGAATGAATGCCATGAACTCGGTGTACGCTTTGCCTTAGATGATTTTGGCACGGGATATTCATCACTTGCCTATCTCAAACGCCTACCAGCCTATTTGATTAAAATCGATCAGAGCTTCGTGCGTGACATGTTAGAAGATGCCGATGATTTAGCGATTGTTGAAGCAGTTGTTGGATTGGCTAAAACATTCAAGCGTGAGGTAATTGCCGAGGGTGTTGAAACGTTCGCTCATGGCGCAGCGCTATTGCAATTGGGTTGTGAGTTAGCGCAAGGTAATGGTATAGCTTGGCCTATGCCTGCTAGTGATATTCCAAAATGGCTATCTAGCTGGAAAACTAATTATGTTTGGCAGGCAAAAAGTAGCATTACTAGACCCCATGACTGATTGCCCGGTGTATCCCATTAGAGGCGTTACATGAAAATTTATCATATCAATGCTAAATAAGATTAAACCCATTTCATTCAATAACCACCTGATGCTAACTTTGATAGGAATAGTTGCGCTTGCGGTTGTCTTCTTTTTTTACGTTCATGCCGAAAAAGAAATTGATGTCAATAATCAAATACGACTTCAGTCGAAGCACCTTGCGGATTATTGGCGTCAATCTTCGGATGACCTCACTCGCACGGTCCGTAGTTATGTGGTGACCAGTGATACCAGCTACAAACAGGATTATCATGACATTATAGCCATACGCAATGGTGAAAAAGTACTTCCAGCCTCCTATGGTCATGCTTACTCGGACTTAGTGCTGAGAGAGGATGACGTCCTCAATTCTCTCGCAGATGGTGGGCAGGCAATCCCGTTGTTGCAATTGATGCGAAAAGCAGGACTTACTCAATCTGAGTTGGCCAAATTGGCTGAGGCTAAAGAAAGCTTTGATGTGCTAATCAGCACCGAATTAGCCGCCATTCAACTCATAGATACGACCCGACCACTGACAGGCACTGTCCGCACCAAAGCAATTCTGATGCTCCAAGACAATGCCTATCATCAGGCTAAAGCGAATATCATGCGTCCTATCGGTGAGTTCAATCTTATGCTGAATCGGCGCACAATGTCTGCGGTCATTAAAGCTGAAAAAGCAGCCTTTCAATTGCGTCTATTGTTTATTACATTGGGAATGATCGTTCTATGGCTACTGTGGACAACGTATCAATCCATCGGGGCGACATTAGGCGCTTCGTTAAAGAGCATTCATGGCCAAATCGAAAAAATTGGAAATGGCGACTTTCATTCCATAATATCTGAAGATAAACCTAAAGAAGGGACCATTATTGCGCTGTTGTTGAAAACGCAGCTTAGGCTTGCTGACATTGAAAAAGAACGCAAACAGGCTGATGGAAAATTTGAACGCATTGCTCATTATGACTTGCTGACCAATTTACCTAACCGAGAATTGTTGGCTAATCGCCTAGGTTATGCCATGGCACAGTGCCAAAGCCATAATCGATCATTAGCCGTTGCACTCCTGGACTTAGATGATTTCAAAACTGTTAATGATACTTATGGTCATAATGTGGGGGACGATCTACTCATTGCATTGGCACAGCGTATGAAAACAGCTTTACGTCGGGGTGATACGCTGGCAAGAATTGGGGGCGATGAGTTTATTGTAGTCATGGTCGATTTGGAAAGTTTCGAATGTTGTGAGCCAGTATTAGAACGACTATTAAAGGCCAGTTCTGACCCTGTTGTAGTGGGCGATACCGTAATACAAGTTTCGGTGAGTATAGGTGTCACCCTTTATTCACATAACGGTGTGGATGCAGATTTACTTATCCGCCACGCTGATCAGGCTATGTATGTTGCTAAGCAGGCAGGTAAAAACCGATATCATCTGTTTGATATCGTACAGGATAATGTAATTAATGCTCAGCGACAAAGTATCGCTGATATTCGTTTAGCTTTGGGTAGGCGCGAGTTCGTGCTGTATTACCAACCCAAGGTCAATATGCACACTGGCGAGGTTATTGGTGTAGAAGCTTTAATCCGTTGGCAGCATCCTGATCGAGGCTTAGTCCCACCTTTAGAGTTTTTGCCCGTAATAGAAAGTCAAGCTATTAGTTTAGAGCTAGGTGAATGGGTCATAGACTCGGCATTAAGTCAGATAAACCAATGGAAAAGGTTTGGAGTACAGCTGCCAGTCAGTGTCAACATTAGTGCTTATCAATTACAGCATGACAACTTTATAATTAATTTAGCGGCCTCGTTGGCGGCCCACCCTGAAGTGAGTCCGCACTATTTAGAATTAGAAATACTTGAAACCAGTGCGTTAAATGACATCGACCAAGTGTCTATAACCATGAAAGCCTGCCATGAACTAGGGGTGCACTTCGCCCTAGATGACTTTGGTACAGGGTATTCATCACTCACCTATCTCAAACATCTGCCAGCCTACTATATTAAAATCGACCAGAGCTTCGTGCGTGACATGTTGAAGGATGCCGATGATTTAGCGATTATTGAAGGCGTCATAAGCCTGGCTAAAGCATTCGATCGTGAAGTAATTGCTGAGGGCGTCGAGTCCGTCGCTCATGGCGTAGCACTATTGAAACTAGGTTGCGAGTTGGCACAAGGTTATGGCATTGCTCGACCCATGCCCGCGGAAGATATTCCACAATGGATATCTAGCTGGAAAGCAGATGATGCCTGGAAGACTCAAAGTTTTATTGAAGTTAAAAAAACGAAACCTTTAATTTAACCAGATGCGCCCTTGCAGCAGTTGGGTACGACAACTTCAGTACACAACTTACAATTGAACAGACCCCGAGAGCGACCGCTATAAAAAACAGGGGCTCTTCAAGCAGGCCAACACGATTAGACTATCGATAATGTAACCTTGACCGCTTTTGGTCATATTTCTATAGGTTAATTACAATAACGTAGGTTTAGATATGCAAGTCCTTCTTCAGCCATCTTATAAGCACTGTTTGTTTGAAAGTGCCTTTAAAATATTAATGAATAGTTTAAAATTGTGTTTGAATGATAACAGCCGATCCGGTTTTTAATATTTTGGAAACAGATGAATATTGGATGCGCCAAGCTTTGCATGAAGCGGAACAAGCGGCCAAATGTGATGAAGTCCCAGTGGGTGCAGTGCTAGTTGACCAGTTGGGTAAACTTATTGCCAGTGGTCATAACCAACCTATTTCAACCCTTGACCCTACGGCACATGCTGAAATTGTCGTTATACGCACAGCGGCCAAACGGCTGAATAATTACCGCCTACCGGATACAACTTTATACGTTACGCTAGAGCCCTGCACGATGTGTGTCGGTGCCATAGTTCAAGCAAGAATAGGACGAATTGTTTATGCGACGACCGAACCCAAATCTGGGGCGATCGAAAGCGCACAGCAATTATTTAAAAATTCTCAATTTAATCATTATCCAGAAATATTATCGGGTGTACTAGAAGAGGAATGTGCAACCTGCCTGAGTCGTTTTTTTTCAAATAAAAGAAGAGCAAAAAAACACAATAAGGCAGTCAAATTGTCTGACTAGAGGCTAGGTGCTAGCGGCAAGGTCTCGCCATCTTTCAATTGTTTGAGCGAAATACTTTTCTTATTTAATTTGAGATCTAAGCCAGTTAAGTAATCATAATATTTGCGAATATTAGCCACATATTTAACCGGC
>JBLHWR010000096.1:0-8034 GCA_047629275.1 Gammaproteobacteria bacterium | reverse complement strand
AATTAAAACAATCATAACAATAAACTGAGTAATGAATAACCATAGTTATTCGGTTGAATTTTTACCGTTGTGACATTAACTTTCAAGGCTGCGCCATTTGTAACAAGTTGACACTATTTATTTGTAGTTATGTGACATAATAAATGATATAAATTAAATCGTTTAATTCATCAAAAAGATCAAGAGAAATGAAAAAATCAGTGTTTAATAGTTTAATGTCTTTGAGTTTAATTTTTTTACTCGGCGGATGCGCCACCGTAGAAAAGTTAAAAGATATAGAAGACCCTTTAAAAAGTAATGACA
The DNA here is from genome assembly GCA_047629275.1 of Gammaproteobacteria bacterium. Taxonomy (GTDB): domain Bacteria; phylum Pseudomonadota; class Gammaproteobacteria. Next base: position 7,731 of record JBLHWR010000096.1, on the reverse strand, counting down.
ACAGTTCAACCAGTAGCACAGTTGCTGAGGTGACCACACCAAGCAAAGAGGTAAATCTCTATTTCGTTCGCCCATCAGCCTTACTAACAGCCGCTCAAGTTGTTGAGCTATATATTGATGACAAAGAGATAGGTGAGCTGTCCAACGGTAGTAATTTTGAAACTAAGACCATGCCTGGTAATTATGAAATTGCGACTAAGGTAGGTTTTAGCCTTGGCCTACAAGGTGTTTGTAAATTCTCTAAAGATTTTAATTTAACTAAGGAAAGTTATTATTTCAAAGTTGATTACGATATAGGAATGCTCTGTGGAGAATACGAAATCAATGAAATCTCTAAAGATGAATATGGCGACTTATCAGCCAATTAATTTTTTTACCTGATTCTAACCAACCAATTAAAGCTGAAATGAATATTTTAATTTGAAGCTTGAGCTACAAAAGCCAGTCGCCATAACTAATAGGGTGCTGGCTTTTTTGTTAAAGTATCTGTCCTGTAGGTTGAGCTTAATCGCTCGCTTTCATAAATATAATCAACGCAATAGAATATACGATAAGCGCAAAGTAAATTACGTTGTATATTTTTCTGAGTGAATTGCCTCTGTCAGAAAAACCATCAGAGCTCCAACAGGGAAAATGGCTATTTTGCAAAACTCGCCTCTCACCTATTAATTCTTTTTCCATTCGAAGCCTTACTACAATGGCTCCGGCAAATAGGCCAATACCAATAACCAGAAACAATAGTCCCAACAAGACACGTGATGCTTCCAACTCCATATAAACGATTCCTTAACGGTTAATTTAACGAATAAGCTTTCGTTAAAGCACATCAATTGCATTCAAATCTGAGAATGCTTTTTCAAGGCGACTGACCATTGAAGACTGACCTTCGCGTAACCAGGCACGGGGATCGTAATGCTTCTTGTTAGGCGATTCCTCACCATCTGGATTGCCAATCTGGCCTTGTAAATAGCCTTTCTTAGTTTCGTAATATTCTTTAACACCAGCCCACGCCGCCCATTGAGTGTCGGTATCAATATTCATTTTTATAACACCATAACCAATAGACTCTCGAATGTCAGCTTTGCTTGAACCTGAACCACCATGGAACACAAAATTCAAACTATTGGCAGGCAAGTTAAACTTTTCTGAAACAAAAGCTTGTGAATCCCTTAGGATTGTTGGCGTTAGTTTAACGTTACCCGGTTTGTAGACACCATGGACATTGCCAAAAGAAGCCGCAATAGTGAAGCGTGGACTCACTTTCATTAACTCTTCATAAGCGTAAGAAACTTCAGAAGGCTGGGTATAAAGTAATGAGGAGTCCATGCTGCTATTGTCGACTCCATCTTCTTCGCCACCAGTACAACCCAATTCTATTTCAAGTGTCATGCCCATTTTAGACATACGCTCAAGGTAGGTTTTACAAGTAGCTATATTTTCTTCGATGGGCTCTTCGGATAAGTCGATCATGTGTGAGCTGAACAGAGGCTTACCCGTTTCAGAAAAATGCTTTTCAGAAGCATCCAGCAAACCGTCGATCCAAGGTAGTAATTTTCGTGCAGCATGATCTGTATGCACTATAACGGGAACACCATAACTTTCGGCCATGCAATGCACATGCTTTGCGCCTGCAATGCTACCTAAAATAGCGGCTTGTTGGCCTTCCATTTTGAGCCCTTTACCAGCAAAAAATGCACCACCCCCTTGTGAGAATTGAATAATAGCGGGCGCTTTCACTTTAGCTGCGGCTTCAAGTACTGCATTGATTGAATCGCTGCCAATCACATTGACAGCAGGTAATGCGAAATTATTTTGTTTGGCAAAGGCAAAGATGGTTTGTATGTCATCGCCAGTGACAACACCAGGCTTGATTAAGTCAGATAGTTTAGACATTGAAACGGTCTCCTTGGGCGGATATATAAATATGCCCACATTGTAATCGAAACGTCCGAATTTGTTGATCCAATTTTAATTTAAAACCGTATAGGCATCTATGTTACTTCGTATTCTATTATGTATTTCTATTTTTTTGTTTCCCAGTCTGATAATTGCGTCTCCCAGCGTAGTTAAGACACAGCCATTGGCTGAACTTCTAATAGAAATAACTTTTACTTCACCAGCTACTGCAGTCGCTGTGAGCCAAAGCAAAATCAGTGCCGAACTGTCTGCTCGTATTACTCAAATTCTTGTTCAGGTTGGTGATGTTGTTAATGCAGGCGATTTTTTGGTCAAGCTCGATTGTCGTAGTTATGCCAATTCGATGGCCAGTGCTGAAGCCAAAGCACAGTCACATCGATCCCAAGTAAACTTAGCACAGCAACAATTAAAGCGTTTTAGGGCGTTGCAACAAGCGGGCAATGTGTCAGCTGACATTTACGATCAGAGCATTGCGGAGGTTGATATTGCTCAAGCTAACCTGAGAGGTCAGTTAGCGGCAGTTGCGGATGCTAAACTGGCAATAAAGCGCTGTTCAATCCTAGCACCGTACCGAGCAGAAATTACCAGTCGACTGGTTGGTGAAGGCACATTGGCAACCCCTGGTTTAGCCTTAGTTGAAATTATCGGGTTGGATAATGTTGAGCTTTCGGCGCAAATTCCAGTTGACTTAGCAGAGTCCGTTGCGCGCTCTAGATCGCTTGTTTTTGCCACTAATGAACAGAAGTTAAAGGCTAATATACGTAACTTATCACTGGTGACAAATACTGCTTCTGGGAATCGAGAAATGCGATTGACGACAAAACAAGATTTGACACCAGGCACTAGTGGGAGGCTGGAATGGTATTCAGCCCCTATGTTGCCTGCAAGCTTATTATCTCGTCGTGAAGGTATGCTGGGTGTTTTAATTGTTGATGCCAGTACTGGTGTAAATAAAGCCATGTTTGTTGAATTAAAATCAGCACTTGAAGGACGACCTGCCTCCATAAATTTACCACTTGATACCGAAGTGATTGTTGAAGGTCGGCATCAGTTATTGTCAGGTGATGAAATAAGGCTCATTCAACAACCCTAAATTCATAAATACTTAAATGATGCCTTTCAATTTATGCGCACCTAATCTACAAATATTCTTCAATAAACTTTAAAGCTAAAGCTAAATGTACCAACGTTTCATTGAAAATGGCGTACTCGCCAACCTAACTTTCTTGCTGGTGCTAGTCATCGGTACAATGGCTTATTTTTCAATGCCCCGCGAACAGGATCCAACGATTAACTTCAACTGGATCGAAGTCACTACAATCTTGCCGGGTGCTGCTGCACAGGATGTCGAAAAGCTCATCACCGGTCCACTCGAAGATGCCATTAAAAATATTGCTGATAGAAAGTTTGTTAGTAGTACGAGTCGAGATTCGATCTCTCGAATTTTAGTTCGCTTTGAGGAGATTGATGAACGCACATTTGATAAGCGTCTGGCAGATTTACGTCGAGAAATTCAATCAGCTGAAGATGAAATGCCAGAGCAAGCATTATCGTCAACGGTAACTGAAATTACCACAGCCAATGCTTTTCCGACGGCAATTTTAGCTGTAGTTGGTCAGGCAGATGATGAAAACCTTAGGCGTCAGGCTGAACAAATAAAAGTCGGGCTAGAGAATATAAAAGGTGTTTCAAGAGTGCTAGCAACCGCACTCCATAAACCCGAGTTGAAGGTATCGTTTGAGGTTGACCGCCTGAGCAAACTGGGAATAACGCCTGCTGATATTGCTGATACGATCGCAGTTTATTACCAGGATATATCAGCTGGTTCGGCTGAAGTCGGAGGACAACGCTGGCTGGTCAGGTTAGAGGGGTCATCAGCCAACCCAAGCTACCTAGCCAGTTTACCCGTATTGCAAGCAAAGGGAGAAGTTTTGCTTGGTGATATTGCTGACGTTGTTCGTATTCGTGAGCGCGCAAGTCAACTGGTGAGTTATAATGGACAGCCTGCTGTCATGTTATCGATCACAAAAAAAGCGGGATCTAACACCCTAGAGCTGGTCAAATCAATTAGAGCTTACCTGCAAGAAAAAAACGCCAATGCAGACATCTCTGGCGTCGACATCATATTAATTGACGATCAAACAGAAATCACTCGAAGCGCTCTCAATGTCATGGAAACCAATATGTTACTTGGCTTGATATTGGTGCTCATTGTGACTTGGTTGTTTCTGGGCACCCGCATGGCGCTGCTAACCAGTGCTGGAATCCCTTTTATTCTTGCCGGAACTTTCTGGTTTTTACAGTCAGCTGATCAAACATTAAATGTTGCTGTACTGCTCGGAGTGGTGATTAGTCTTGGCATGCTGGTCGACGATGCGGTGGTCATTGCGGAAGGTATTTCGTTCCGCATGCAACGCGGTGCCGAAGCGGTAGTCGCCTCAGTTGAGACCGTGAAGGAATTATTCCAACCAGTGACAACCGCCGTATTAACAACCATGGCGGCATTTTTACCTCTAATGTTATTGCCCGGTATTCTAGGTCAATTCATGTACATCATCCCACTGGTTGTCACCACCGCTTTGGCGCTGAGTTTGGTTGAGGCCTACTGGATGCTACCGTCCCACACGATGGATTGGGGTGTTCCGAAAAAAACTAAAATTGGACCTATTAATAGTTTTGGATCTTTTATAAAACTTCCGTTCAAGTTGTTCATATTGTTAATCAAACTACCATTGAGCTTTGGTGACTGGATAGATGAGTATGCCAACCCAATTCGTCAACGCTGCTTGAGCAGGCTCCGTCGAAACTACACCCGCCAATTAATCAAGGTTTTACGCCATCCGTTCCTCACTATTTTCTCAATTTTGTTCGTGGTGGCTTTGTTAATGTCGATCGCATTGCAGGCAAAAACGATAGCTGTGTACTTACCTCAGGCGCTGGCTGATAAAGTTTCTAATCTCGAAGTTAAGGTTGATTTTTTTGCCAGTGATCCACTCCGAATTTATTATGTCAACGTGCAGATGCCGGTAGGAACCCCCCTCAAAGACACTCTGCGCCTCGTGGAACAAGTCGAAGGCAAGGTACGTAACCATATTCTGCCCGGTGAGGTGCGCCAACTAATTAGTTACAGCGGATTACTATTCACTGAAACAGCCCCATTTTTTGGTGATCACTTTGGTCAGGTAGTCGTTGCCTTAAACCCAAAAAAAGGCGGCATGCGAGGCGTTGTCGAGATGATCGAATCGATGCGCACCAACATCGTCAACACTGCGGGGCCTGATACTATTTACTTTTTAACCCTTGCCGGTGGACCACCCACCAGTAAGCCGATTAGCATCAAAGTTAGGGGCAATAGTTTCGACGACATTCGACCCGCAGTAGAAGCGCTAAAACAAACCTTAGCCACTATCGACGGCGTGAAAGATATCAGCGACGATGACTCCCGTGGTCAACGCGCATTAACGCTTCAAGTCAATACTGATGCGGCCCATCGGTCAGGCATAAGCCCATCGCTAATCGCTCGAACACTCAGGCTCTTAGTTGATGGTGAAATAGTCACCAGCTTGCGAGACCAAGGGGAAGAACTCAACGTCCGAGTTCTCGCCAAACAAAACAAACTGAATAGCATTGACGAGTTATTGCAAATCAATCTACCGTCGGCTAGTGGCGAACCAGTCGCATTATCTACGCTACTAAATGCAGAGTATGGCGAAGGTCAAAATAGCATTCGGCACTACGACTTTCTTCGCACCATCACCTTGGAGGCTGATATTGACAAGAATATAATTAATACGGTCGCTGTCAATCAACAAATTAAAGACGCCTGGCGAGATCAATTACAACGCAAACACCCCAGTATCAGTCTCGACTTCTCTGGTCTACTAGATGACATCCAAAACAGTATCAATGCCATGATAGTTTTATTTGGATTCGGTATTGGCTTGATATACCTGATACTCGGTACTCAGTTTAAAAGCTATTTTCAGCCACTTATTATTTTATTCACAGTACCAATGGCTTTCACGGGAGTCATCGCAGGGTTACTTTTAAACGGCAATCCGCTGAGCCTGTTCACACTTTATGGGGTGGTAGCACTAGCCGGCATTTCGGTGAATTCTGCCATTGTTTTAATTTCGACTGCAAACAAGCATCTTGAGAATGGTATGACGGTGAAACATGCAACCCTATTTGCAGCAAGAAGACGAGTTGTTCCGATTTTAATCACTTCATTGAGTACGATTGCGGGATTATTTTCTTTGGCGACCGGGCTCGGTGGACATTCACTTTTATGGGGCCCAGTTGCTACTTCAATTGTATGGGGTTTAGGGTTTTCTACTTTTTTAACTTTGTTTTTGATCCCACTATTGTATAACGCTTTTATGAAGCCTAAGCCAGCCGTTATCAATACAAAGCTATGATTTGTTGAAATAATCTAATTATATAACCCGTTATTCCTATCCTTGACGCTCCATTGCAATCTGTGACCGATGATTCCTCGGTGAACTTCCAAAGTACCTCCGGTAACAAGCGGTAAAGTAAGACTGGGTCTCAAACCCAGTCGCAATCGAAATATCAATGACACTGCGATTAGTGTTCAACAACAATTGTTTGCCATGCAACAACCGCAGCGACAGATAATACTGGCTTGGCGTTACCCCTCGATATTTATGAAATAACCGTTCGATCTGACGGAGTGAAACGTTACATTGTTCTGCAATCGATGGCAGTAACAGAGGTGACTCAATATTTGATTCCATCAAACTAATAACATCGATTAACTTTGGCGCGCTCATCGCCAAGTCAATTCGATCCGCCATTTGCTGAGAGTCGATATCGGTTCGAATTCTGTCGTGCTGAAATTGTTGAGATATTTCCTGAGCTAATACCCTTCCATGCTGATTTTCGATGAGCTTCAACATCATGTCGAGCGCCGCTGTGCCACCAGAGCAAGTGAAGCGCTTATTGTTGATTTCATATAGGGTGAATTTCACGTCTAGGTGAGGGTAAATTTCCTTAAATACAGGAATATTTTCCCAGTGAATGGTGCAACGGCAATCGTCTAGTAATGAGGCTCTCGCAAGTAGGAAACTGCCTGAACTAATACTGCCGAGGTTGACGCCTTGCTTGTCGAATTTTTTTAATAATTTAAGCACCCTAGAATCGTCAAAATGCTGCGCCGTATTGGGTGCACAGATAATAAGAGTTGCTAAGTCTTCTGCTTCACTAATGGGAGTAGTCGGTAGAGTAATATTGCTACTTGAAGTTACCGGCTTACTATCAGGGGAAAAGTACTGCCACTCGAACAGCGCAGCGTCACTTAAACGGTTTGCAGTTCTTAATGAATCAACCACACAACTGAATGGAATCAGTGGATATCCTTCAATCAGCAAGATTCCTATTTTCTCTGTTTTAGCGGTCAAGGCAATACCCCCTAGTAATTACCATTATTAAGTTTTTAAAATTTTTGTAAGATCTTACTAGCTACCATTCTAGCTGTTCGGTATTTTAACAACAAGACTAATGTTATTAGAGTTAAATGGCGCTGGCGAACACTTGGATGTCGTGCCTAGACTCAATCAACTAAAGGCTTTAGGTGCTATGATCGCCCGTATAATTTAGCAGGATTTAACGGGAGTTAATTAATGAGTGAATCTGAAAAACCAAAACGTCGTGGTCGCGGTGGACGTGATGAAAGACTTGCACGCGGCAATGAAACAGCCCCAAGTAAGCCCTACGTAACGCGTAAAATTCCTTGTTTCGAAGTACTTGATGAAGCTGGCTATCAGTTACTTGAAGAAAACGCCGATACTATTC
>JBLHWR010000095.1:0-8357 GCA_047629275.1 Gammaproteobacteria bacterium | reverse complement strand
AACACCAACGTAGGCTAGACGATTACCAACAGTGCTAGCTGTAGAGTCAGTGTTTACACTAAATTGATACTCACCAAAACCAGTCAAACCATTACCTAGATCAGATTCGCTTTTGAAACCAAAACGACTTGCGTAACCAGCAACAGTAGTGCTGTCGCTACCTGCTGTATCAGCACCAGTTGTTTGAACTGCGCCAAAGCCGCCGTTCGTTTCAACCATTTGAACACCAATACGGATAGAACCGTACGCGCCGTCACCAGCTGAAGCTTGTACCGCTATTGGTGCAGATACTACGCCGGCCATAGCCAGTACTAATGCAGTTTTTTTGAAATTCATAATTTTTTCCCTAGTTTAAATTATATTATGTGCTTTGAATATAAATCGCCTAGTCATAAAATAGTGTTGCTTATCATTTCTAGTATCGATCTATTGTTAGACATACTAATGGCTTTTAATACAATATCAAGCGATATTGTAAAAAAAACAACATTATTTTATATTTGTTGTAATATTGCAACAAAATGGCCTTGATCATTAGCATTAATATGTTTTTACCAAACTTCTAATTAATAAGTCTTACTCGATCTGTCAATTTATCTATGGGCTGTTGTATCATTCTAGCAACATCTTTTAACTCACACTTGTGTTTTTAATTTTAGGAATACCATGGCTCAGTTCTTCGAGATTCATCCTGACAACCCTCAAAAGCGTCTTATTCAACAGGCTGTTTCAATTATAGATAAAGGCGGGGTTGTTATATATCCGACAGATTCTAGTTACGCGCTTGGTTGCCATATTGGTGACAAGGCCGCGATGGAACGAATAGCGCGTATTAGACGAATTGATAACAAACATCACTTTACTCTGGTTTGCAGCGATCTATCCGAAATAGGCACATACGCGAAGGTTTCCAATTCAGATTACCGATTGATGAAAATGTTAACACCGGGACCTTATACATTTCTTTTAGAAGCTACTTCTGAGGTCCCTCGAAGGTTGATGAACCCAAAACGTAAAACCATTGGTGTCCGAGTGCCGGACAATAATATTGTTCACTCATTACTAGAAGCTCTAGGCCAACCAATAATGAGCAGCACCTTAATACCTGCTGATGGTCTTGAAGCCATTGATGATGTTGATTCAATCAGGCGTCTTTATGAGCATGAGGTGGACCTTGTCATTGACGGTGGCTTTTGTGGTGTGGAACCATCTACTGTTATAAGCTTGATTGACTCAATTCCGGAAGTTATTCGATATGGTAAGGGGCCAGTCGATTTTTTATAGACTTAAATGGCTCTTAATCTTGTATTCAAACGATGCCGCATAATATGGGCTGACAACAAAGATCGACGCCCTTCGATTCTGTCAGTATAATCTTTCAAATCAAATTTATAGTCTGGAAAATCATTTAATTGAACATAGCAATTAGTCAAAACAACCGTGTACTCTCAGGGATGCGTCCCACTGGGTTGTTACATTTAGGTCACTACCACGGCGTCTTAAAAAACTGGATCGAGCTACAGCACAGCTACGAGTGCTTTTACTTCGTGGCAGACTGGCATGCTTTAACTACTCACTATGAGAATCCCGCCATCATTGGCGAAAGTTCACGTAATATGGTAGTTGACTGGCTGGCGACGGGTGTTAACCCGGGTAATTCAACTATTTTTGTGCAGTCTCGTGTGCCAGAGCATGCCGAACTTCACACCTTGTTATCGATGATAACGCCACTGGGGTGGTTAGAGCGTGTCCCAAGCTTTAAGGACCAGCAAGAAAAGTTGAAAGATAAAGACTTGGCGACTTATGGCTTTTTAGGTTATCCGTTACTGCAAAGTGCTGATATATTAATGTATAAGGCAGCCTTTGTGCCAGTTGGTGAAGATCAGGTGGCACATGTCGAGTTAACCCGTGAAGTAGCCCGACGATTCAATCATTTGTATGGTAAAGAAGCTGATTTTGAGCAAAAAGCGCAAGTGGCTATTACTAAGATGGGAAAGAAGAACGCGAAGCTTTATAAAGAAACACGCAAACGATATCAAGAGCATGGGGATACAGAAGCCTTGTCAGTCGGTCGGGCGTTGCTCGAGTCACAACAAAATATTAGCTTAACTGATAGGGAACGATTATTGGGGTTTCTTGATGGTGGTGGACGGATCCTATTGCCAGAACCCCAATCACTGTTGGCTATTTCATCCAAAATGCCTGGTACCGATGGTCAAAAGATGTCGAAATCTTATGGCAATACCATCGCGCTACGTGAAGAGCCTGATGCGGTCGCTAAAAAAATTAAAACCATGCCGACTGACCCCGCCAGAGTAAGAAGAAACGATCCAGGCGACCCGGAAAAATGTCCTGTGTGGAAACTGCATCTGGTTTATTCATCTGAGGATATCAAATCTACGGTTGTTGAAGGTTGTAAAACAGCCTCAATAGGTTGTGTTGATTGTAAACAGTACATTGCTGATGCAATTATTGAAGAGCTAAAACCGATTCAACGTCGAGTGAAAGATTACCTAAGTGATTTGTCAGGCGTCGACAGTATTATTAATGAAGGCTGTGAAGCCGCTCGAGATGTTGCTCAAGATACGATTGAAGAAGTTCGAAAAGTGATGGGTTTGACAACCCGCTAACCAATGAATAATGACCCGATCCCACTCCCCTTGATTGACGCGTCCATTAGCCCACTGACGAGCTCGTCAATTAAGAGTGCATCGAATCAATCGGAAATGCCTTTCGCGTTAGTGCAGGGTGAGCCATTGACAATGATTCCCCAAGATTTATATATACCCCCCGATGCGCTGCAGGTATTCCTCGATGCTTTTGAAGGACCGTTAGATTTGTTGCTGTATTTAATCAAACGCCAAAATTTGGATGTTTTGAATATTCCGATCGCAATGATTACTAAACAGTACATGGAATATATTGATCTAATGGATATCATGTCTCTTGAGTTGGCGGCTGAGTATTTGGTTATGGCAGCGATGCTTGCTGAAATTAAATCTCGTATGTTGTTACCTCGCTCAGAAGAGTGTTCTGAAGAAGATGATCCACGAGCTGAATTAATTCGTCGATTACAAGAATACGAACAGTTTAAAAAAGCAGCCGAAGACTTGGACACGCTCGATCGGTTAGAACGTGATATTTTCTTAACGAATATAGAAGTGCCTAATTTCGCTGTCGAAATGCCGCTACCTGACGTCAAAATGAATGATTTACTGATGGCTTTTCGAGACGTTGTGAACCGAGCCGAGCAGTTTGCGAGTCATCACGTCCAGCGCGAACCACTCTCGGTACGTGAGCGTATGGTATTTGTCCTTGAGAAGCTATCTAACGAACGGTTTACTAGTTTCCTTGATTTTTTTGATGTCAGTGAAGGGCGCATGGGCGTTGTCGTGAGCTTTTTGGCCATACTCGAATTGCTTAAAGAATCAATGATTGAACTAGTTCAAAGTGACAATTATGCACCTATCTATATAAAGGCGATATAGCATCATGGACTCTGTAAAATTAAAACCCATTCTCGAAGCACTTTTTTCGGCGGCAGAAAAACCTTTGGATATTAATTTTATATTTGATTTATTTTCTGGTGATATTGACCAACCGAGCAAAGATGATATTCGTCAGGCTATTCATGAGTTGGCCGAAAAATATGAAGATGCTGGTTTAGAATTGAAGCAAGTTGCGTCGGGTTTCAGATTTCAAATAAGGCCTGCCTACGAAACGTGGGTGACTCGCCTGTGGGACCAAAAGCCTCCAAGATACTCACGCGCACTGCTCGAAACAGTTGCTCTTATTGCTTATCGACAACCCATTACGCGAGGTGAAATCGAAGACATACGGGGCGTGAGCGTGAGCACCAATATTATAAAAACTTTGCAAGAAAGAGAGTGGGTCAAATTGTTAGGCCACAAAGACATACCGGGTAAGCCCGCATTGTATGGGACAACGAAAGAATTTTTAGATTACTTCAGCCTAAAGTCCCTTAATGAGTTGCCAACATTATCCGAAATAAAAGATCTTAATCAATTTCACCCTGAATTAGCTTTTACGGATAAAAGTCTGAATTAGAGCGAATTAATACTAATTAAGCTCCCATTATTAGATTGCTTTCTTTTTTTGGTCGTTTCTTTACTAATCTTAAAAGTGTCATGCGAAACAAATTTACACTATGTTGCTGTCTCGGGTTGCTGTTGTTAATAAGCGCCTGCAGCGAAAATAAAACGGCACTAAAAACAGTCACACACGCTGAAGTAGGGTCTTATTCAGCCGCAATTAGCCCCGATCTTAAATACCTCATGACGGGCTCAATCGAAGGTTTTGGCAGAGTCTGGGACTTACAAAAAAATAAAGTACTGTTTAGCCTGCAACATCAAGATGGTGATGTGGGTGGTATTATGTCTGCCGCCTTCTCAGCGCGCAGTGAAATACTGGTGACTATGGAGCAACAGTCACTGGCGCGTTGGCGATTGCCCAGTGGAAAATTAATCGGCTATTGGGGCTGGCCGAATTTAACTGACATTGCTATTTCAGCTGATGGACGTTACGCATTGATTGGCAGCACAGACAATCAGGCCGTTTATTTCGATATGCAAGCAGGGAAGATGCTCTATGTTATGCCTCATCACGAAAAAGTGACCTCAGTGTCGCTCTCAAAAGATGGTCGCTATGCATTAACGGGGTCCGATGATTGGCATGCCAGCCTTTGGGATCTTAAAAATGGCGAGCACCTTTGGTCAAAAAATCTGAAGTACAAAGTTTCGTTAGTCGTGCTATCAGATGATGGTGAATTTGCACTTGCGAATGCATTCATAGGCGAAACAAACATTTATAAAACACAAGGCAAGGGCAAACTGCTAGCCAAACTAGAAGATGAAAAAATGACACTAGTATCGGCAGATTTTTCTGATGATGGCAAAATCTTGGCGGCTGGACGCACTGCAAAAGCAATCGATATCTGGGATGTAGCTACAGGCAAGCAAAACGAAACCTGGCAACCAAAAGTAAAGCACCGAGTTCGGCCGGACTCTGCTACTATCCTCGACTTAAAGTTTAACGAGAATGCGACATTGCTTATAGCCGAATCATCGACGGGCATTGGCCAAAGTTGGGCTCTTAAACCCCATATTAATTAACAGCACTTTAATGATTAACGACTAGCAATGAATTATTATCACGTCATTATAAACAAGGCATAACAGACATATTACAATGGAAAGAATCCAAAAATTTCTCGCTCACCAAGGCGTTGCTTCCAGACGTCAAGTTGATCAAATGCTGCAAGACGGCCGAATTACCGTTAACGGTAAGCCTTCTAAGCCGGGTGACCAAGTTGCGGGTGGCGAAAAAATTGCCGTTGATGGCAAATTACTGCGTATCTCTAGGACCGAAGCCCGTCCTAAAGTAATGATGTATCACAAGCCTATCGGTGAAGTTTGTAGTCGAAAAGATCCTGAAGGCAGGCCTGACGTCTATAGGAATTTGCCCAATTTACAGCAGGGCAGGTGGGTTGGCATTGGACGGCTCGATATCAACACTAGCGGTTTATTGTTGTTTACCAATCAAGGTGAGTTGGCCAATCGATTGATGCATCCTTCGTTCGAAGTTGAGCGGGAATATGCGGTGCGTATTCATGGTGAAGTAACGCCTGATATGATGCAAACCCTCCGCAACGGTGTCATGTTAGAAGACGGTGAAGCCAAATTTGAAAATATTATTGACGCTGGTGGTGAGGGCACCAATCATTGGTATCACGTCATGCTTAAAGAAGGCAAGAATCGTGAAGTGAGACGGTTGTGGGAAGCGGTTGGCGTCGAAGTCAGTCGTTTACAACGCGTCAGGTATGAAAATTTCACTCTGCCCAAATGGCTCAAACCGGGTAAGGTCAGGTTATTCGAAGATGACTCTGTTCTGGCCCTATACGATAGGCTTGACCTCAGTTATCCTGAGATAGCCAATCGTCGACATTCGGCACGAGGAAAGCATTAGCACTACTGGTTTAATCAGCCTAGTTGCTTAAGTTTTTACTGAGCTAATCCCATTATGATTTGCGTGGGTAAACGCGATGTTATTAAGGTTAATTAATACTTTGACTAATGGCCAATAAAAAAGCTAATCAATGGTGCCAAGCGGCACTGCCCAGAAACTTCGTTCGTGTCAGCAAAGATACTGCAGCGATTCAACAGTTTTTAAGAAAACAACTTCCAGAGCCGATGAACCAACAGGTCTCAGTGGTTAATATAACAGATGAATCGATTGTGATAGCCGTTGCAGACCCTCAAATTTCAAATTATTTGAGGTTATACATGGCAGAAATACAGCAACAAATACAGGAAACCTTCAATCTAAAACAAGTCTTAAAAATTAAAACAATACCATTTTCTGTGTTGAAATCAGATCACCTTTTGCCGGCATCAAAAAAACCCTTGAAGGTAAAGCCTGAAACAGTTCAAGCATTAAAACGCGGAGCAGACTGGATAGAAGACGAAGGCTTGAAACAAGCGCTAAAATCGCTAGCTAGCAGCTTAAAAAAGTCGAGTTAAATTGTGTCGGACACCAGTCTCCATTAAACACTAGAAAGGTTTTTTTTGGCTTTCATTCAGAATGTCGGCATACAAATTGTTAAAAATTATTTTCGCCGTTGCGATAGCAGGGATAGCAAGAATAACGCCGAAAGTGCCAAATAAACTGCCGAATATAATAATCCCCAAAATGACTTGAACAGGATGCAGATTCACTGCATTGGCGATCACTGCTGGAATCACAATCGTATTGTCGATGACTTGAGCAGTGACAATCACCAAAACGCCTAAGTAAAGTAGGGAATGGTCGAAAGGCGTCATGGCCGATGAAACTAATAGGCTGAGTAAAATCGAAATCACAGGTCCTATATAGGGTACTAAATTCAAGATGCCTGTAATAACTCCGAGTAAAATTGGAATGTCCAGCCCAATTAGGCTGAAACCGACCATGCAAACCAAAGACATAATGATCGATTGGATCATGACACCTCGAGTATAAGCCTGCAGTTGTTTTGATACGCGGTAATAAATAAGCCAGCCCAGTTCAAATGACGCATTTGGCAGCCAGTTCATCATGCGATTTCTAAGCGAGCGAAAGTCTTTCAGCAAGTAATAGGTCAGGAAGGGAACCAATAGAAGTACGATAGTAACGCCCAACAATCTATTAGAGAAATTAAGCAGAAAAGACTGACCCAATGAGGTCGACTGCGACAAGGTAGAAATGATCATGTCAGAGACATCCAAATCGACCCCAATTCGATCTGAAAATTCAGCACTATAATGAGTTAAAAAACCTTCTAGTTTCGAAAATATAGCGGGCAGTTTTGCCTGCAGTAACCCAATTTGATCTATTAGTTGTGGTAATGCAAAACCGATCGCAATGAAGCTAAAGAAAACAAGAAACACTAGAACAATGATTATCGACAGAGAGTGGTTAACATTATGACGCACTAGGTAAAGTGTTGCGGGTTCAAAGATGGCGTAAAGTGTCAATGAAATAACAATTGGAATAATTACAGAAGACAGCAAATAAAAACCAGCTAAAACAATTGCGATCATCCAGCCAAAAATTTTAATTGTTTGAGCATAGGCATTTAGGGTTTTAAAAGAGGCTTGATCAGACATGCTTACTGATCCGTTGTGTGTTTATTCATTAGGAACAAACGTTTAGCCAAAGTTGCGGAAAGATTCATCAGAAAACGCGCGCCCAACCTAGGCTCATATTCTATCCATTCTTCAAGGTCCTGTTTCAATAGATAAACTAATCGAGTATTCGTCACGGAGTAGGCATCGGCGGTTCTCTTCTCGGGTTCGGCAAGTGCAATTTCGCCAAAAAAATCGCCCGACTTTAACAAGGCTAACTCAGCTTTATCAGCCCTGATTTGTACACTACCCTCAAGCACCATTAATGCACCGGCACCTTGACTGCCGAGTTGAAATATACGCTCACCCGCAACGAAACTTCTAACGTGCATTTTTTGGCAAAGAAACTGCACATGCCTCGTGGGGATGTTTTCAAACAAAGGCGTATCTTGCCAAAGTTCGACAATCGATTGCAATTCGCTCGTCGGGCGGTTAAATATGTTTGACCAAAATATATGGCTCATTTTTGCTGCCGATTACTTTATCAAAGAGGCTTAAAGAATAGCAGAGGTTGAAATCACTGAGAATACTAATTACAACTATGAAGGGTAATTAAGGTGCATTAGTATAAATAATTGTTAGGCTCAAATTTGAAGCGCATAGGTTAGTTGACCCTCAAAACAAGTGTTTAGTTGGGGCAATAGCTAAAATGACGCCTTGAGTTTATTCTCTAAATTCCATTAAAGTTTAGCTCGG
>JBLHWR010000094.1:0-8358 GCA_047629275.1 Gammaproteobacteria bacterium | reverse complement strand
TAACTTCTGAACTGGTTTCAGCTTCATTCTGCCCCGTCTTAGGAACAAGACGAATTAATACTTCGCTGGCACTGCCAAAGTGTTGAACAACTGCATCTTCATAACCATTACCGCTTAAAACATCACGGATTGGTTCAAGCTCAACTGGCTGTTGGTAACCCACTTCAATAATACTACCACCAGTAAAGTCAATACCTACATTGAGTTTCAGCGTCGCCAGACAAAAAATAGACACTAGGATCATGATAGCTGACAAAATCATGGCAGGTTTGCGCAGCCCCATGAAGTTGATTTGATGTTTTGATATGTGCTTCTTTAACATGATCTAAATCTCCTAGATTGCTAGCTTAGTAACGGCCTTTCGGCCATAGATCAAATTAATGATAGCGCGGGTACCAAATATTGCAGTTAACATCGAAGTTAAGATACCAATCGATAACGTCACCGCAAAACCTTTGATTGGGCCCGTGCCAAAACCAAACAGAATAACGGCAGCAATAAGTGTAGTGATATTCGCATCAGCAATGGTTCCAAATGCTTTTTCATATCCGGTAAAAATAGAAGCTTGAGGCGAATTACCCATTCTCATTTCTTCTTTAATGCGTTCAAAAATAAGTACATTGGCATCAACCGCCATGCCGACCGTGAGCACAATACCCGCAATACCCGGCAGCGTTAGCGTGGCTTGAAGTAAAGATAAAACAGCCACAAGCAACACTAAATTTAGCGTGAGTGCGACATTAGCTACCAAACCAAATACTTTGTAATAAATCGCCATAAACAACAACACTGCAGAAAAACCAATCATTACCGATAAAAAGCCTTTATCAATATTTTCTTTGCCCAAGCTTGGACCAACGGTGCGTTCTTCGACGATTAGCATGGGCGCTCGTAAAGCACCCGCACGCAATAACAAAGCTAAATCATGAGATTCACGAGTGCTGTCTAGACCTGTAATCTCAAATCGCTTACTCAGCTGAGCTTGAATAGTAGCAACGTTGATCACACTGGAAACCGTGGTCTTAAACCGTTTCTCTTCACCATTAACTTTGCGAAATTCATATTTATCTTCTATAAACACAACGGCCATCGGGTTGCCGATATTATCGCGAGTAACGTCACCCATACGGTCAGCTCCCTTACCATTCATGGTAATGGTAACGTTCGGTGAACTACTTCGAGAATCAATGCCTGATACAGCGCCAACAATTTGATCACCCGTAACGATAACACTGCGCTTTAACAAAACTGGTGATTTGTCAGTGCGCTCATATAAGCGTGTGCCAATGGGCGCTCTACCAGAGGCTTTCGCAGCTGTCCAATCGGTGAAGTTGCCGTGTACCATACGAAATTCTAAGGTGGCGGTGGCGCCTAAAATTTCTTTTGCACGCACCGTATCTTGAACACCGGGTAATTGAACTACAACTCGATCTTCACCCTGTCGTTGGATTACCGGTTCAGCAACACCCAATTCATTCACTCGGTTTCTGAGTGTTGATATGTTTTGTTCTATGGCGAGTTTTTTCTCAGTTTCCAATGCCGTCGGGTTCAATGACATTTTAATGAAACCTTTATTAGCCTCATCACGAGTGATAAATACAAAATCCCTAAATTCATTCTCGATTTCTAATTTAGCCGTATCACGAACGGCTAAACTAGCAAATTGCAAATTAATCTCGGTCATGTCCGATTGCACAGATTTATAGCGGATTTTTTTACTGCGCATAAACGATTTAATTTCGCTTTCTGATCGTTGCAGTGATTTTTCTATAGCTGAATCCATATCCACTTCCATAAGAAAGTGCACACCACCACGCAAGTCGAGTCCTAAATACATAGGCAATGCATTTAGTTCGGCCATCCATTCTGGCGTCGCTGGTGCCAAATTAAGGGCAACAGAATAACGACTGTCAGAGTTTTGAAGAGCTCTACGAATTTCGCTCGAGGCTCTTAACTGTTCATCTTCACTATCAAAACGGACTAATAAATTAGTCACATTTTGTTCAATCGAACGAAACTTGATACCTTCAGTGACGAGAATGTCTCGCACATGTGACAGCTCACTTTCATTTACTAAATTAACACGATGCGAAATTTGTACCGCTGGATCTTCACCATATAAGTTAGGTGAGGCATAAATTACACCAAATACGGAAATTATAGCGAGTAGCAGGTACTTCCATGCTGGATATTGATTGACCATAGGGGTTACAGCTTCTTAATTGTGCCTTTAGGTAAGACAGTGGCAACAGCATGAACTTGAATTTTAACTTCAACTTTGTCGGCAATTTCACAGGTAAGGAAGCTTTCATCGACAGCATTGATTTTGGCTAATAAACCACCAGTAGTGATTACTTCGTCTCCTTTTTTTAACGCTTCTACTAAATTTTTATGCTCTTTCGCTTTCTTTTGCTGCGGACGTATGAGTAAGAAATAAAAGATAGCAAACATTAAAACTAGTGGAATAATTAGTTCGAAAGTACCACCCGACTGTGCGCCGGCACTCTGAGCCATTGCGTCATTAATAAAAAAACTCATACTTTATTTACCTAATTATCTAAATGGATTTGTTCGCCTTCACGAAGTGTCAGAATAGTTAGTACCTACCCCGAGGCGGCGCGTATTATGGCACTAGCCTAGTATTCTCACAAGTATTCAGTTTACCGAACCAAAGTCCTAGATGTAACACTTATTGAAACTATTATTTTGAACGAAACTGCTCATAAAACTCATCACAAAAGTGTTCGTATCGGTCATCTTCTATCGCTTGCCGGATACGACTCATCAAGGCTTGGAAGTAGTAAAGATTATGAATAGTGTTGAGACGAGCACCTAAAATTTCCCCACATTTGTCTAAGTGCCTTAAATAGGCACGTGAGTAATTTTTACAGGTATAACAACCACACTGTTCGTCAATGGGTAATATGTCATCAGCGTAGCGGGCATTTCGGATGCGAACAATACCCGTATGAGTATAAAGAAAACCCGTTCGGGCATTGCGGGTTGGAATAACACAGTCAAACATATCAATACCCCGACGCACGCCTTCAATTAAATCTTCAGGTTTGCCGACACCCATCAGGTATCGTGGTTTATCTGCAGGCAAATGTGGCAGGCAATGGTCAAGTGTTTCATTCCGTTCATCTGCTGGCTCGCCAACTGACAAGCCACCAATGGCGTAGCCATCGAATCCAATCTCGGTTAACCCCAAGGCGGATACACGACGTAACTCTGGGTAGGTGCCCCCCTGAACAATGCCAAACAGAGCACTAGGGTTATCAGCGTGGGCAACCTTACTTCGAGCAGCCCAACGTAATGACATTTCCATTGATTTTTGGACAACGTCAGCTTCAGCTGGGTAAGGCGTACATTCATCAAATACCATCACAATATCAGAGCCAAGGTCACGCTGAACCTGCATCGAAACTTCGGGGCTAAGAAATATCTTAGATCCATTGACAGGTGAATTAAAGTGCACGCCCTCCTCTGTAATTTTACGCATCTTCGCTAAGCTAAACACTTGAAAACCACCAGAATCAGTCAGGATGGGGCCCTGCCAGTTCATGAAATCATGCAAATCGCCATGTTTCTTAATTATATCTGTGCCAGGTCGAAGCATTAAATGAAAGGTATTACCGAGAATTATTTGTGCACCTAATCCGGTTAACTCTTCTGGTGTCATGGCCTTTACTGTGCCATAGGTTCCAACTGGCATAAAAGCAGGTGTCTCAACCACACCCCGATCAAAGGTGAGTCGCCCCCTGCGGGCAGTACCCAGTGTTTTATCAAGTGTAAATTTCATTGATGATCTCTAAATGTGGAGTTTTTTACTAAACTGAATTTATTAGAAAGAGCTTATTTAGTTTTAGCTGGCTAAAATTAATTTTCTTGATCTAGCTTTTTTGATTCGATAAACATGGCGTCACCGTAACTAAAAAAACGATATCGTTCTTCAACGGCCTGTTGATAGGCTTGTTGTATTAACTCAGTCCCAGCGAAAGCACTCACTAACATCAACAGGGTTGATTTAGGTAGATGAAAATTGGTAATCATCGCATCAACGGCCTTAAACCGATAACCCGGCGTAATAAAAATTGAAACATCGCCTTCAAATGCTTTTACCGAACCATCAGACGCTGCAGCTTCAAGACTACGAACAACAGTTGTACCAACGGCCACCACTTTATTTCCCCTTGATTGAGCCTTAGAAATAGCGTCACTCACTAACTGTGAAACTTGAACCCATTCAGTATGCATGACATGTTCGTCTATATTTTCGACTTTGACCGGCTGAAAAGTACCGGCTCCAACGTGTAATGTTATGTGAGCCGTTTCAACCCCTTTGCTTTCTAATGCAGTAATAAGTGCTTGGTCGAAGTGCAATCCCGCTGTCGGTGCGGCAACGGCGCCTGGATTTTGGGCATAAACAGTTTGATAACGCTCTAAATCTTCGTCGTCGTCTGCACGCTCGATATACGGAGGCAATGGCATATGGCCATATTCGTTTAATAAGCTTAACCAGCTTTTATCACCATCTTGAGTTAACTTAAACAATGCCCCCTCTCGCGCTGTCATGACGCAACTAATTTGACCTTCTAAAAGTAATACAGCGCCTGGTTTGGGGGATTTACTGGCACGAACATGGGCTAACAACGTGTGGTCATCAAGGATTCTTTCAACTAGCACTTCAATCTTACCACCCGTTTGTTTTTGGCCAAACAAGCGCGCAGGTACAACTCGAGTATCATTGAAAACGATCAAATCACCGGCATTTAAAAAAGTAGTAATATCTGTAAATTGTCCATTGATCATATCACCCGTTAGAGGTGAAATTCGCAAAAGCCTCGAGGCACTGCGTTGTGCCAATGGTTTTTGAGCAATTAGCTCGTCTGGCAAATGGTAATCAAAATCGTTTAGTTGCATAAGGCGTGCTTCATGGGTAGATTAAATCGATTCGATTGAGGGTTGAGTTTAAAGTTTCGGTTCTTTAAACGTGCGTATGATACCGCTCGGTAAAGAGATTGCCACTGATTCTAAGTTTATGCTTTATTATTACTCTAAGGCCTACCACAAACTAACAAATTGCATTAGAATTCGGCCTATTCAAGCCGGTGTGGTGAAATTGGTATACACGATGGATTCAAAATCCATTTGCGCAAGCAGTGGCGGTTCGAGTCCGCCCATCGGTACCATATATAAATTTAAGGGCGTCCATTGACGTCCTTTTTTGTGCCTGAATCCTAGCTATATAGCCAAATAGCACCTATTTTCAATCTATTCATGTACTTTAGCGTCCATTAATATCCACGACTCATGGGGGTACATTTGGTTTGATTGGAAGTACAACCCCATAATAGCGAGGCAAAATACCACTGGAAAACTAACAGATATTGCATTTCGGCAGGCGAAGACAAAGGAAAAACCCTACAAGTTAAGTGATGGTGGCGGTCTGTATTTCCTAATAAACCCAAATGGCAGCCGTTATTGGCGGTTGAAGTAAAGAATAGACGAAAAAGAAAAGGTGCTTGCTTTAGGGGGCTATCCAACCGTTTCCGCGAAGGACGTCAGGAAGACAGCCAAAGAGGCCAAGTTGCTCATCAATGAAGGCGTAGACCCTAGCATTGTCAAGAAACAACAAAAGGCGTCAATAGGTCAAAGCGCATTTTCCGTTATAGCCAAAGAGTGGCACGAAAAGAAAGCCGGTCGATGGAGCAAGTTCCATTCAGAACGAGTCTGGCAAACCCTCAAAGCTGACGCCCTGCCCCATCTTGGTAATATGCTTATTACAGATATAAAAGCGCGTGATGCCCTTTATGTTGTGAAGCAGATCGAAGATCGTGGCGCTTTGGATATCGCTGGTCGTGTTAAACAGCGCATTAGCTCAGTATTTCGTTACGCCATGCAAACAGGCTATGCCGAACATAATCCCATTGAACTCATTGCTCAGTCGGTAAAGGTTCGGAAAGCTCAATCTACACTGTGATATGAGCGGCAGCTAATTTGCCCATTGCTGCCATTGACCAAAACCTATCTGAAATAAGTTTACGGCTATTCACATTACGAGTAATTGTCAGTTCGTGGTTTCTTTATGGCCGCAGCTTTTACGATGTTGTTGACATGAGAGTAGAGGCGGATCAAAAGTCTAGCGCCCAATAGTCTGGTAAGCGTCGGCATAGTTTAATTTTTACATCCTCAAAATAAACGTTTCAGTTTGGTTGGGTTATTTTTGGCAGGTTTTCGTTTAAAAGCACCTGATAGTAATAATCCCAGTGAAAATTTATAGGGGTATCTATGGGGGTATTTTTTAAAAAGAGAAAAATATTTATTATTAAATTCAGTCACTTACCGAATTAATTCGAGTCCGACCATCGTACCATATAAAAAAGATGTCTATTGGATGTCCTTTGTTTTATTTCAACTTTAGAAAAGCCATCAAATGTTAATTTAGTTTTAGAAGTTAGTAATAAAGGAAACCTCGCCCTCAAGTTAAGACGAAATTAAATCCTAAAATTCACTTTAGTCTGCCTTAAAGTTACTATTCAAAGCTTATATCTAGGTAGGTAACAAGCCCATCTAACTCACTTTCTATATCCGACCCTATTGTATTAGCGGTTAAGTCCGCTAATGAGAGACTCATTGTTGTACTCGTTATTGCAGGGTAGCTAATTGAAAATGTATAAATATTTTTGGGGTGTTTAGCTGACCTAAAGTGTAATCCATTTAATGGCACAACCCCTATATTATACTCTTTTAGCAACCGTTGAATTTGTGATACGTGTGGTGCTTTGCACTTAAAAGACACGACAGTTTTAACATGTTCCATCAAGAACCTCTTTTAATTATTAATTTGCCAAAAGGCCTTTTCATTTTTGAGCCGAACCAACTCAATTATTAGTATTATATTTTAGGACTTTAAACTGGGTCGTATTTAACCACTAATCAATAGGCAGCATTGCAGTTTATTTTTATATAAAGCAAACCTTTGCGTTTATTGACTTACCTTCTTTGATTACTTGCAATTTTACTTGAACTTTTTACATCGCCTGTTGTTTCGGGTTAGTACCATTAATACTGAGAATTTAAATTACTATAGCCATTTAGAACATAATACAACTGACCGGCTTACTCAATTTAGCCAGCTAAATTTTAGACCCAACGACAATTTTTCAACTGCTTTTTAGAAATCAGTGACTTTTTATCGAAGGGCTGTCGAAGGCCTCCGACCTAACTATGATCAAACTGCCATTTTATTAACCATTCTAGGATTTGATCAAATGGCAATGGCCTTGAAATAAAATAGCCCTGCACTTGATTACAGCCAAGCTCCAACATTAAATCCCATTCCTGTTGAGTTTCAACGCCTTCTGCTACTATCGTCATATCCAATTTTTTTGCCAGTAAAATACTTGACTCTATAATTGCCAATGCAGAATCGTCCTCGTCTGCACCACTGACAAAAGCTCGGTCAATCTTAAGCTCAGAGAAAGGTATTCTCTGGAGTTGCTCCATCGAAGAATAACCCGTACCAAAATCATCAATGGATAGGTTAAAGCGCTTTAAACTGAGACGACTAAGGATATCCAGCGCCACAGCGATATGCGCCATTAACCGGCTTTCAGTAATTTCAAAGGTAATACAAGAAGCAGTAATTCCAGCGGCATCTATCTGTTCAGCCATTTGATTTGGCCAGTCTAAATTGTTTAGGGTATCAACCGAAATATTGATTGCTATGTTGAGGTTAAATCCTTTTTCTTGAAGTATCGCAGTCTGTTTAAGCGCCTTCTTACAAACAATATCCGTAAGCGCTGAAATTAAGTTGTTTTCTTCCGCCATTGGAATGAAAGATCCAGGCATTATTATTCCTTTCTGCGGATGCTCCCAACGCACAAGCACTTCCATACCCACTACTTTAGCGGTCCTCATCTCAACTTTAGGTTGGAAAAAGATAATTATTTCATCCTTGAGAATTGCCTGCTTAAGCTCTTCTGGCGTTATACCTTCTCCTAGAATCGGCGACCCTCCTTTCTTTGCATAGTGAAACTGTTCTAACAATGCCCGAATTTTTACAGGTAATAGTGGTTTTTGTAGTATGCCCAGCACCTGTAATTGGTGCTCGATCGCGAGCTTTTCTACGGTTCTTAAAATGCGAACATCTTCACCACTGGTAATAATTATAGCGCCACTAAAATTTAGATTAGCAAGGTGGCGCATTAACTCGACGCCATCCATACCAGGCATATTTAAGTCACAAATAACAACGTCAATTGAATCAAAACTCTGTTTAATAATATCTAATGCGATTGATCCAGAGAGGGCACTCTGCACTGATCTAATTCCTAAATCATTTAGAATAACGGT
>JBLHWR010000093.1:0-8538 GCA_047629275.1 Gammaproteobacteria bacterium | reverse complement strand
TCTACACGACAATTTATACTTAATTCGAATTCAGTTTTTGCAGGTAAAGTGAGAAGCATTATTGTGCCCGATGAGCGCGCAATCGATATCGATACATTACTTGATTTTAAATTCGCTGAATTCCTCTGCGCCGAAAAGGAAACCCAATGAAATCTCTTACGAGGCTTGGCGATATGAAAGGCCGAGTCGCACTGATTACCGGCGGTGCCGGTCATTTGGGGCAGGCAATGGCAGAAGCGCTGGCAGAAGCTGGCGCACAAATAATCCTGCTTGATCTGAATCAAACTCAAATCGATGTAGCAGTGGCTTCTTTGGGTGAAAAGTTTGGCGGAGAGCACTTTGGACATGCCGTTAATCTGGCAGAAAAACCAGAGATTGAAAAGGTACCAAAATTTATTGGAGAACGTTTCAAACATCTCGACGTATTGATTAATTGTGCCGCCTTAGTGGGAAGTTCTGGTTTGAAAGGCTGGGCGAAGCCATTTGCTGAACAGGATATCGATACCTGGGAGAAGGCGCTTGAAGTGAATATCACCGGTGCCTTTTACCTGATTCAACAATGTCACGAGCTCATGAAAAAATCGCCCACTGCTTCTATAATAAATATCAGCAGCATCTATGGTGTGGCAGGTCAAAAAATGTCGATGTATGAAGGTATGAATTATTTGACTCCCGCCGCTTATGCTGCAAGCAAAGGCGGGCTGGTCCAGCTAACGCGCTATCTGGCAACAGTGCTTGCTCCAGGAATTCGCGTCAATTGTATTAGTCCCGGAGGCATTGAACGAAGTCAGGATGCAAAATTTGCTGCCCGTTATGTCAACCTAACACCTGCTGGCCGTATGGGGTGTGAAGAAGATTTTAAGGGAGTGGCTCATTTTCTTGCATCAAATTTATCTGCCTATGTGACGGGGCAAAATATCATAGTCGATGGTGGCTGGAGCCTTTAGGCCGTAATAATTGAAAGAATGCCTTTAAATATAGTAATTATATTGATTGGCAATGGTATCGGCTATCTTCAATCAGACTTTGTGGTTGGCGTAATTAAATATTAGATAGGAAAACGTTTGATGAAGTGTTATGTAATTGCCGAAGCGGGAGTCAACCACAACGGATCGGATGATCTAGCACTTCAACTGGTTGATATTGCAGCCAACGCGGGTGCGGATGCGGTGAAATTCCAGACCTTCAAAGCGGCTTCGTTGGTGACTAAAGGTGCCGCTACGGCTGATTATCAGAAACAACAGACAGGCAGTGACGATCAATACTCGATGTTGAAGCAGCTAGAAATGTCGGACGCTTTACACCACAAATTGATTGATCGCTGTCAGCAGAATAATATCGAATTTATGTCGACGCCATTTGATATAGAGGCCGCGAAATTTCTGCTTCATCTGGGTATGCGACGTTTGAAAGTGCCGTCAGGCGAACTAACAAATTTACCGCTGATTCGAGAATTGACAGCTTTAAATATGCCGATGATATTGTCTACCGGCATGGCAAGTATGAATGAAGTCATCGAGGCTGTTGATGTGATTGTCGAAGTAAGAGATCAAAAAGAATTCGATGAACCTTTGATTGAAATGTTGACTATCCTCCACTGCACTTCTAACTACCCAGCAAAAATAGAGGACGTTAACCTCAGAGCCATGCAGACCATGTGCGATATATTAAAACTACCCGTTGGCTATTCAGATCATACCGACGGAATTTTCATTGCAGTTGCAGCGGTCGCTATGGGGGCCACTGTTATTGAAAAGCATTTTACCTTGGATAAAAATTTACCAGGGCCCGACCAGAAAGCCTCTTTAGAACCAGATGAACTTGCTTTGATGGTTGAACAGATACGCCAAGTTGAAACCAGTTTGGGTGACGGTGTGAAAGAACCACGACTAAACGAATTCCCCGTCCGTGAGTTGGTGCGACGCAGTGTGACTTTGCTCACGGACAAACCTGCTGGTAGCTTATTACAAAAGGAAGACCTTGGTTTGCTGAGACCTGGAACGGGTATACCACCTAAGAAAATATTGGAAGTTGTTGGAAAGTGTTTGAAATGTGCACAAAAATCGGGCGCAGCATTGACTTGGGATGATCTGATTTAATGCGAAAAGTTTGCTATATCAGTGGAACTCGAGCCGATTTTGGGCTAATGAAAAATACACTTTTGGCTATTCACCAACATGTTGACTTAAGCCTGAGTGTTTTGGTAACAGGCATGCATTTATTAGCTGACTATGGTGAGACATGGCGAGAAATAAAAGATAGTGGGCTGGCTATCGGTGCGACGGTTCCTGTGGATCTTACGGGTGGGTCAGGTATGGAAATGGCAATAGCGCTAGGTATCCAGATAACAGGCTTTACTCAGACTTTGACAGATGATCGCCCTGATTTATTGTTGTTATTGGGTGATCGTGGTGAAATGCTGGCCGGTGCTATTGCCGCTTTACACCTTAATATTCCCATTGTCCATATTCATGGCGGTGAGCTATCCGGCACGGTTGACGAATCTATACGTCACGCGATATCTAAACTGGCACACTATCACTTTACCGCAACAGAAAAATCGAGAGAGCGCTTGATACGCATGGGTGAAAAGCCTGAGCATATTTTCGTTACGGGTGCCCCAGGGTTAGATGAAATCCTTAAAATGACGCTACTTGACCGTAACAAGCTAATGAACAGGTTTGGGATGGACAGTACTAGGCTATTTATATTGGTGTTATTTCATCCTGTTGTGCAACAGGCAAAAATAGCGGCGAAGCAAATCAGGGCAGTATTAAACGCAGTGATCAATTGCGAGGAGCAAGGACTTGTCATTATGCCGAATGCAGATGCTGGTGGGTCGGAGATAGAAAAGGTAATTGCGATGCTTTCGAAGTCAAACGATTTAGTGACAGCGGTGCATGTTGGCCGAGAAGCGTTTTTGTCCCTTGTTTCTTATGCTGATGTTATGGTGGGCAATTCAAGTAGTGGCATCATTGAGGCGGCTTCTTTGGGAACCAGTGTTGTCAATATTGGTGACAGGCAGCAGTGTCGAGAACGCAATGCTAACGTTATTGATGTTTCGCCCGACGAGACTGAGATTTCGCGGGCTATTCGTGAGGCTCAAGCTATGAATGTTCCGCGTGGTCGAAATGTTTACGGCGATGGTAATGCATCGGAGTGCATTATAAGTGAGCTGCTGAATTTATCGTTGAACCCCGACGTACTGGAGAAGGTCAATACTTACTAAACTAATGCTAATTGGTGCTAGCGGGCATGCCAAAATTGTAGTGGAAGCTATACAAGCCAGAGATTTTGATTGTCAGATCATATTGACCGATCAGGATGAATCTAAATTTCAAAAGGTGTTGCTAGGTTATATTTCGATTAATAAACTAGATGACTGGGATCAATTACCGGAACACTGTCATATTTCCATCGGCGACAACGCAATTAGAAAACAATTATCGGATGTCGCGCAACGTGCGGGTAAACTAGCATATACAGTGATTCATCCCGAAGCCAGTGTTTCGCCGACCGCAACGATCGGCGCTGGTAGCTTTATTGCAGCGAAAGCAATTATTGGTCCTGAAGCAATAGTAGGGGAGGGATGCATTATTAATCATGGTGCCATTGTCGACCATGATTGCCGAGTCGGGGCATTTTCACATATAGCGCCAAATGCGACTCTGGGTGGTGCAGTAGAGATTGGTATTAGTTGTCTGATTGGCGCGGGTTCGGTAGTGCTTCCGTTAATGACAATTGGGTGCAATGCAACCGTGGGAGCAGGTGCAGTAGTTAATCAGAATATAGTAGATGAGCAAACAGTTGTTGGCATTCCAGCAAGGCAGGTATAAATTAAACAATATGATAAATGATGTTAGTCACATTTTGCTAACACAAGCAAACACATTAAAGCAAGCGCTCGAAAAGCTTGACCAAAGTGGTCTTTCCGTCTTGTTATTGATTGATAAAGAAGGCGCTTTACAGCGCACGATTACCGACGGGGATATTCGACGATTATTGTTGGCTGGAAAAACCCTAGATGACAATGTTAGCAATCTTAAAAATAAGTCGTCAATAGTCGCTGATCTATCCATGAGTATCGAGGAGGTTCTCGCTTTAATGGATGCGAATCAGATAACGCAAATTCCCGTGGTGGGTAAGCTGAATAAACCAGAAGGCCTATATCTGAGGCGAGAAATTCAACCACGAATTCAACTCTCTATCCCACATATGGGCGGCCTGGAACGACAGTATGTTGAAGACGCTTTTGAGACTAACTGGTTGGCGCCATTAGGACCGAATGTTGATGCCTTTGAAGAAGAAATGGCCGAATATATCGGCAGCCAACATGCCGCAGCATTAAGCTCAGGCACCGCAGCCATACACCTTGCTCTGCGCCTGCTAGATGTTGGGGCTGGTGATGTTGTGCTTTGTTCCAGTTTTACTTTCGTTGCAAGCGCCAACCCAATTTTGTATCAGAGCGCAATGCCGGTCTTTATTGATTCGGAACCAGCGACTTGGAATATGTCACCAGTGGCACTAGAGAAAGGCCTGCGAAAATATGCTGGTTTGGGCAAAAAACCAAAGGCTATCATAGTCGTCCATCTTTACGGACAAAGTGCTGATATGGACAGTATTATGGCGTTAAGTAAGCAATACGACGTGCCAGTGATTGAAGATGCTGCAGAATCTCTCGGTTCAAGATATAAGGGAAAGCAAACTGGCACCATAGGATTGTTTGGGGTTCTTTCGTTCAATGGCAATAAAATTATCACTACATCAGGCGGCGGAATGTTGATATCTGATAATGGTAAAATGATTGATAAAGCCAAGTTTTTGTCAACACAAGCACGAGACCCCGCACCTCACTATGAACACACGGAGATTGGATATAACTATCGAATGAGTAATGTTTTGGCTGGTATAGGAAGAGGCCAATTAAAGGTACTGAATAAACGAGTCGAATCTCGTCGAGCCATATTTGATAGATACCAAAAAGGGTTGAAAGCAATTGATTGGTTAGAATGGATGCCTGAACCTGAAGAGGATTATTCGAATCGTTGGTTGTCAGTTCTGACTATTAATCCCGAGAAAACTCACCTATTACCTGCTGACCTAATTTCTGCGTTAGGTAAAGTCAATATAGAAGCGCGTCATGTCTGGAAGCCGATGCATCAACAGCCCCTCTTTTCTGGCTGCGAATATTTTCCACATGGACACAGTAGTTTTTGCGACTATTTGTTTGATACAGGTGTGTGTATGCCATCGGCTTCTAATATGACTCCAGAACAGCAGCTGTATGTGATTGAAATGATTAAAAGTTGCGATCGACCCTAGCCTTTTAAAAACAAAACGCTTTTATTTAAATGAAAAATATGAAATTTAGCTGACTCATATGAGGAGCGCTCGCAAAAGCTTGAAACAGAAAGTACTCGTAACCCGTGCTACTGGTTTTATCGGCAGTTCATTGGTTTCTAGCCTTTCTATAGCTAGTGGTATTGCTGTGCGCTCGGCAGTAAGAAATGTTCCGTCAAGTATTGAAGGAGGAAGTAGAAGTTGCGCAAGTATCGGATACCGATGCAAATATAAATTGGATGTCTGCATTAAACGATGTACAGGTCGTGGTTCATACTGCAGCTCGAGTTCATGTGATGAATGAAACAGAGGTTGATGAGCTAACAGAATGTCGTCGAGCTAACGTGGCAGGGACTCTGGAGCTTGCACGGCAATCAGTTGAAGCGGGGTGTCGATCGTTTTATATTTATTAGCTCGATAAAGTTCAATGGGTAGAGGACTGTGTTAGGTCGACCCTATTCTGAAAGTCAATTAGCGGCGTCTCAGGACCCTAGGGTGTATCGAAGATGGAGGCTGAGCAAGGTTTTCAGAAACTAGCGGCGGAAACCGGTCTTGATGTCGTTATTATTCGTTCCCCTTTGGTGTATGGACCGGGAGTGAAGGCTAATTTTAATAGTCTTATGAAGTGGGTTAATTCAGGCATACCGCTGCCTCTAGGCGCTATACGCAACAAGCGAAGCTTTGTTTCTATCGATAACTTGATCAGTTTAATAACCACATGTATTGATCATCCAAAGGCGCGGAACAACGTTTTTCTTGTTAGTGACGGAGAAGACCTTTCCACCATTGATCTACTAGAGCGATTAGGGAAAGCATTAGGAAAGAAAGTCTATTTATTACCTGTGCGGCCATCTCTTCTTATGGCAGCAGCCACCCTGTGTGGAAAACGTGAAATGGCTGGGCGTATATGTGACTCGCTCGAAATCGATATTTCAAGCTAGAAAGCGCTATTGGGTTGGAGGCATCAGTCATCTGTCGATGAAGGGCTTTGTAAAACAGCCAAATATTATCAGGGTAGTTTAAATATTTAGGAGGCGCGATATTCCCTAGCTCTATCACCGATTCCTTTTCCCATACAAGTTGCTACAACTATGTCAAAGTATAAAGAAACTGAAAGTCTTTTAACTAGTATGCTGTCGTAACGAGCAAGTTTCCTTGGAGTCGACATGTCGACCTTATTTATTTGAGCTAGACCAGTTAAGCCCGGCCGAAGGTTAAATACGCCCCTTTCTTCACGTAAGGCTATTAATTCACTTTGACTAGGCAAGCAAGGACGAGGACCCACTAAACTCATATGCCCGATTAATACATTGAACAATTGAGGGATCTCGTCCAACTTAGTACGGCGTAATAATCTACCCATACGAGTAATTAATGAAGGGTCAACTAGATGTGTACCCATTTGTTCTGTCTTTAGCTGCATGGTACGGAACTTCACGAGAGTAAATAATACGCCTGATTTTCCTACCCGTGTTTGAAAAATGAGAGGAGAACCATTCACGAAAAGGCCAACAACATAAATAAACAACATAAAGGGAAATATAAGTAATATCCCCACTAAAGAAAGTAATATGTCGATTGTTCTGAGCGTAATCAACTGCACCTTACTTTCTATCTCCTTTAAACTTAACCTTATTTAGATAAGCATATTATAACCGATGGTTCAAAGCTTCCAAAACACTAAATACTAATTGAGTTAATTTATGACGAATAGAGATCCTTTAAAATGCCTAAATCCACCGGTGGGCATTGACTTTTTTTGTAGGATCTTAAACCTAATGTCCCGAAAGTGCGCCAAATAAATTATGAAGTAATTAGTGCATTAGGTTGATAAATTGTGAATAAAGTACAAATTATTTGGTAGATTAAATGCTATATTTATAGGATTGGTGTATTTTTTACGTCATAGTTTTTTAAAATTTGCAATTAATTTTCAAGAATGGGGGATGCTCGCGTTAATGGGGAAGATAATAATAGGTTGGTTCTTGAATTTACAACGGCCCACCAAACGGCTGATGCTTGTAGCTGTTGATTTTGCTGTAATTCCACTTGTATTGTGGGCGTCTTTTTGTATTAGGCTAGATATCATTTATTGGCCTCCCTTGCATCAGGTTTGGATTTTTCTTGCAGCACCTTTAGTTGCAACCCCGGTTTTTATTCGGTTTGGCCTTTATCATGCGATAGTGCGGTACATGGGGTTTAATGCCTTGTGGGCCGTTGCAATGGCCGTCACTTTTTATACCTTCATATGGTCACTGCTGGTGCTTATGGCTGATGTAGATGGCATACCACGTTCTGTTTATATTTTAAACGCGCTGCTGGCTGGTTTTTTCATTGGTGGCAGTCGATTAATCGCGCGTTGGATTTTTAGCGGTTATCACTCAATTAGACCTGCAATTGACTCAAGTGTCGCTAAAAAGGTGCTTATTTATGGCGCAGGATCTGCTGGTCGACAACTTGCCCAGGCCCTCTTTCTTAGTCGCGAATTAAAACCAGTAGCCTTCATTGATGATGAGAATGCCCTGCATGGCATGAATGTTCATGGTTTAAGGGTTTTCCCATTTTCTGGCTTAGGTGAACTGATCATGTCTAAGCAGGTTTCTGAAGTGCTACTGGCTTTGCCGAGTGTCCCCAGAAACCGCCGAAATCAAATTATTAGTCAGCTAGAGCCGTTCGCTGTGCATGTGCGCAGCATTCCTGGAGTAGCGCAGCTGGCACAAGGTAATTTGAACGCTGACGATATTCAGGAAATAGATGTTGCCGGGTTGCTTGGGCGAGAATCGGTTGAACCCAATATGGAATTGCTGAATGCTAATATTAAACAAAAAACCGTGTTGGTAACTGGTGCTGGCGGGTCAATAGGATCTGAGCTTTGCCGCCAGATAGTGAGGCTTGAGCCAAGTCGATTAATTTTGTTTGAACTGGGTGAGTTTCAACTTTATGCAATAGAACGGGAGCTGCGAAAGTTAGGCGTTGAATGCGCTATTCACCCTATTTTGGGTTCGGTTGTTGATAAAAAACGTTTAACGCAAGTTTGTCAGGCATTTGATGTGCAAACAATCTATCATGCTGCCGCTTATAAACATGTGCCGTTGGTTGAAAGCAACCCAGGCGAAGCGGTACGCAACAATGTATTGGGTACCTTAAATGCTGCTTTAGCCGCGATTGATGCGAAGGTGGAAACATTCGTATTGATAT
>JBLHWR010000092.1:0-8560 GCA_047629275.1 Gammaproteobacteria bacterium | reverse complement strand
CTTTCGTAAATTTTGATCAGCTTTCATGAAATTAACCTTATTAACTTTGCCAAATAATGGCGCAAATACAATACGTGGAGTGTACCTGAATCCTCACACTAGACCGTTCGAATTTGCTCCTAGCTAATAAAATAGTTGCATCGACTGAAGCTTTGATCGGATTGGTGGCAAATACCCCAAACTATTTGCAAGACGGGTTGAATTTGATCACTACATTAGGTTCCGAATAGTCGTTAAATCCGCTATCATGCGCTTCGCATTTTTTATTGTTACAACTAACTGTATTTGCCCTAATTGACCTAACTAGAGAATCTTAACATGGCTATTGAACGAACTATTTCAATCATCAAACCCGACGCTGTTGCTAAAAATGTTATCGGTGAAATTTACAGTCGCTTCGAGAAAGCAGGCTTGAGTATTGTTGCTGCACGTATGGAACATCTTACGGCTGAGAAAGCTGGCGAATTTTATTCAGTTCACAAAGAACGTCCTTTTTACAACGACCTTGTATCCTTCATGACTTCTGGGCCCGTTATGATCCAAGTACTAGAAGGCGAAAACGCAATTTCAGCTAACCGTGACGTAATGGGCGCTACTAACCCAGCAGAAGCAGCAGCTGGCACTATTCGTGCTGACTTCGCCCAGTCCATAGATGAAAACGCGGTACATGGATCAGATAGTCAAGAAACGGCGAATGCTGAAATTGAATTTTTCTTTGGCGCTGATGGCGTTTGTGCAAGAACTCGTTAGTTTTTAGCTTTTCAGAAAGAAAATTTAATAAAGAACCAATAGCCGTCATAAACGGTTATTGGTTTCTTAATGCATACAGCTTCAAGTTTAAGGGAAAATTTCGGACATAATTTTTTTAATCTTATACTGCCCCATAACCAACCAACGGGGTGATGCTTTTCCGGTCCCTGCTAATTTAAGTTCAGGATGAGCCTTTGCGACTTTATCCAGAATATCGTCCTGATTTGCATCAACATCGACAATAAACACATGCTTTCCTTCTCCTAGTCGTGTTTCGGACCGCTTAAAATCATGATGAGGTTCCTGAATACCGTACAAACCACCCAACCATGAGAAAAAACCAAGTATAGGTGGATGGCAAATCGCTATAAGACGTGACAATTAATACCAATGCCGCCATTCCTACACCAATCCAAGCGCCCGTTATAGTGCCATTCACAACATCGTTTTTGAAAACTGATTCTATATTGTGAAGGTGGTCATGAGCGAGCACACCACTGTCATCCTTACTAAAAACGTAAATTTGCGGCTTGTGAACGCCACTCGACTCTAGCTCTTGCTCAATGCGATCCAGCTCGTCAAGATCGTCGCTAATATAATAATGTCGTTTCATTTTATACTCTCCGTTAAATCCTAAGATTAAACTTCTCGATTAAAACTGACTATAAAACATAGGTCGGTATAACTGCACCAACAATTAGGTTACTCTGATAAGGAATAGTTGCAAATAATCTGAGTTTATTAGGCTTCAATTGACCGACTAAAAATTCATGCTAATGTCCAAACACCACTACAAAACTTTAAGCAGAACAATACTATGCGAATAGAAGACGATAGTAAACTTGACTATAAAGATGTTCTCATTAGGCCCAAACGCAGTACGCTCGGAAGTCGTAAAGAAGTTGATTTATATCGAAAGTTTAGCTTTCGAAACTATCAGGGTGGCGATACAGACGACCACTATCACGGCATTCCCATTATGGCTTCAAACATGGATGGTGTGGGCACCTTTGAAATGGCCAACTCGCTGGCTAAAATTGGTCTGTTTACCAGTTTAATGAAAAACTATAACGTTGATGAATTAATTGATTTCTTTGGTCAAAATAACAAGAGTCGTCTTGAGAACGTGGCTTATTCGATGGGTATTACTGACTCTGACTTTAACAAATTTAAAGTGGTTTATGAAACAACCAGCACCCAATTAAAATATGTCTGTGTCGATGTTGCGAATGGTTATTCGGAACGTTTTTCTACGTATATAAAGCAACTTAGGGATGCTTACCCGAATATTGTTATTATTGCAGGCAATGTCGTCACTGGTGAAATGACAGAAGAATTAATTTTAAGTGGTGCCGATATTGTTAAGGTCGGCATTGGGCCTGGTAGTGTTTGCACAACACGAATTCAAACTGGCGTTGGTTATCCCCAATTATCAGCGGTGATCGAATGTGCTGATTCGGCACATGGATTAGGTGGCCATATCATTGCCGATGGCGGCTGTACTTGTCCTGGCGATTTGGCCAAAGCATTTGCTGCAGGTGCTGACTTCGTTATGCTCGGTGGCATGCTGGCAGGACACGACGAAGGTGGTGGAGATATCATTACACGTCACTATAAAAGTGGTGAGGTGATTCAAACTGACAGTGGCTGGGAAGACGTCATAGAAGAACGTAAATTCATGCAGTTTTATGGTATGAGTTCAGAAGCAGCTAACACCAAACATTCGGGTGGTTTAAAGGAGTATCGTTCTTCCGAGGGTAGAGACATTCTAGTACCTTACCGAGGTGGCATTGGTAAAACAGTTCAGGATTTACTCGGTGGTATTCGCAGCACCTGCACCTACGCTGGTGCCAAAAAACTGAAATGGCTGAGTAAATGCACTACTTTTGTCAAAACGGGGCAACAGTTCAATGCAGTGTTTGCTGACAGCAAGTAAGTCGATGAGTTATTCACCCGACGCAAAGCGTGCGTCAGGTTAAAAAGTCAAATCTGCTATACCTGCCCACGCTTCCAACGATGGAATTTTTTTACCCACTCTAGTAGTTTTTGAGGGGCATGTGCTCGTTTCCATTCTCCAGCGACATATTTGTTCGCCTCGGCCATGGTCGGATAAATATGGATCGTGCCCAGAATTTTATTAAGACCCAACTTGTGTTTCATTGCTAAAACATATTCAGCAATTAAATCACCAGCATGTTCTCCAACAATGGTTACGCCCAATATTTTATCTTTACCAGGCACCGTTAATACCTTCACAAAGCCATGATCCTCACTATCGGCGATCGCACGATCTAAATCATTAATTTCATATTTTGTTACCTCATAAGCAACACCCTGCTCTTTTGCTTCAAGTTCATTCAATCCGACTCTAGCGACTTCTGGTTCTGAAAAGGTTGCCCAGGGAATAACCGAATAGTCGACTTTAAAACGTTTAAGGCTACCGAATAAAGCATTCACGGATGCAAACCAGGCTTGGTGTGCAGCAACATGAGTAAATTGATAAGGACCTGCCACATCACCACAAGCAAGAATGGTAGGTATATTGGTTTGTAAGTATTCATTTACTTCAATGGTTTTATTCGGATTCAAGCGAACTCCAATTTCCTCAAGGCCAAAACCGGCTGTATTTGCTGCACGTCCAACGGCTACAATTAAGGTATCAAACTCAATTTCAACATCAAAACCATCATGCTCAGCAATCAATATATCTTTATTATCACGTTTAATAAATTGCTTGGCCTTGTGGTTTACCAGTACATTGATGCCTTCATCTATTAACCTAGATTGCACCAACTTTGACACTTCTTCATCTTCTCGAAGCAAAATTCTGGGAGCCATTTCGACTTGGGTAACAGAAATATTCAACCGCCCAAACGCCTGCGTTAACTCAGTCCCGATGGGGCCACCACCCAGCACGACTAATTTTTCTGGCTTTACACGTAAGTCCCATAAATTATTCGAAGTGTAATAATCGACTGAGTCTATACCTTCTATCGGCGGTACAAAGGGGCGCGCACCAGTAGCAATAACGATGTTTTTGGCATTAATTGTTTTGCCATTCACTTCAACAGACCAAGGTGAAGTGATCTTTGCTTCCCCCGTCACGACGTCAACCCCTAGACTGGTATAACGCTCGATTGAATCGTTCGGTTCTATTTTTTTAATGACATTAGCTACACGCTCCATCACTTCAGCAAATTCAAAGTCTGCTTCGGCATGTTTAATTCCAAACTCTTGGCAACGCGACACATGTGACATAAACTTGGCTGAACGAATAATCGCTTTAGATGGAACACAGCCCGTGTTCAAACAATCACCGCCCATTTTATGGCGTTCTACCAAGGTTACTTTGGCTTTAACCGCAGCGGCAATGTACGACGTCACCAGCCCAGCCGATCCACCACCAATAACAATCATATTGGTATCGAAATGATCGGGTTTGTTGAACCCTGACAACACTTTACGATTATTGATCACAGAAATAACTTTCTTGCCCAAGAAAGGCAGTAATCCCAACAGTACAAATGAAATCAGTAATCCAAAGGTAAATATATCAGAGGCTGATTCGATTTGAGCCAACTGGGTGCCAGCATTAACAAATACCACAGTACCAGCCAGCATGCCCAATTGGCTAACCCAGTAAAAGGTCTTTAACTTAATACTGGTCAAGCCCATCACTAGGTTAATAACAAAAAATGGAAAAGCAGGCACCAATCGCAAAGCAAAAAGATAGAATGCACCCTCTTTTGCAATGCCGTCGTTGATCGATTTAAGTGAGCTACCAAAACGCGCCTGAACTGTCTCACGAAATAAATAACGTGAAAATAGAAATGCTAGCGACGCACCTATAGAGCTTGCAAAAGAAACCAGCAATAGCCCCGTGACCAGACCGAAAATGGCACCGCCAGCTAGAGTTAAAATAGCAGCTCCCGGTAAAGATGCGCCGGTCACGATGACATAAATCGTGAAATATAAAATCAATGTGAGGACTCGGTTTTCTGAATAGAACTGCTCTATCTGAAACTGTTGAGTTTTGATGTAATCGAGTGTCAGATAGTGACCAAGATCGAAAACGAAGAAAAGGACTATAATGGCGACTAATACGCCAACCAAACTAATTTTTTTCATTAGTAGTGTTTACCACTCTTTAAATAAATTTGTGATAGGACTGTTATTATCCCTTTCGGTTCAAAGTGTTTCATTGCAAACTTTAATATCCTTTTAAAGGGAATAGCGCCCGATGTAAATTTACTTCAAGAGTCTGACTAGAAACAAACAGCCAATCGTTATACTGAGGTTGTAAATAATATCCAGCCTTTTTTATCAGAACGTTAAACCTACATTCCTGCAAACACCCACCTGTTGATGGTTATATTAAAACGCAATTAGACACATCACTTAAGTGGTTAATTTAATTTCAACTACACTAACATGACTAAGTCACTATCACATTAATAACTCAAAGGCCCTTTACATGTTGCTAGAACTCATAAGTTTTAAAACTTGCCCGTTTGCACAGAGAACATTAATTACACTTGGGTACAAAAATGTAGCGCATAAAATCACATTTATCGATCTTGCCAATCCCCCTGCATGGTTTCTTGAGTTGTCACCGCTAGGCAAAGTGCCCGTATTAAAAGTGGACGGTGAAGTAATTTTTGAATCGGCAGTTATTAATGAATACGTTGATGACATTACCGGCGGCGAGCTTCAGCCCAAAGAACCTTTATCAAGGGCAAAGAATAGAGCTTGGATTGAATATGCGTCTAATATGCTCGGCACAAGCTATATGATGAAAATGGCGAAAGATAAAGAAGGATATGAGAAGTATCGAGCCCAATTAGTGTGGCAGATGCAACGTATTGAGAATCAGTTAGATGATGGTCCTTGGTTCAATGGAGCCAGTTTTTCTCTTGCCGATACCGCATTTGCGCCAATTTTCATGCATGACGCAGTTGCTGACTATCGGTTCTCTGTTATTGATTTCGAATCCTTGCCAAAAATTTCGGCTTGGTCAAAACGCTTATTGGCAACACCAGCTGTAAAACAGTCTGTTGTAGAAGACTTTGAAGTGATATACCTAGATGCAATTGAAAAATCAGGCAGTTATTGCTGGGAAAATTCAATCAGTTAGCTTGGTCTTTAGTACGTCTATCAATGATAAAGTCATTCGTGCAGTAGCGCCCCACAGTAACTCACCTTCATATTCTTCGTAATAAACGACGGGCCATGGGCGTTTAGAATCAAGGTGTGATCGTTGCTCCGTTCGGTAGTGAGATGAATTAGCCAACCAGTTGAGTGGTAGCGTAAATGCATGCGCTACCTCTCCTTGATCTAACTTCAGTGGGTAAGGCCACGGAATTAAACCGATATAAGGTGTGACTTGAAATTCACTGATAGTGTGATGATGGTTGAGGCGGCCTAATGCAGTCACGTCACTTTGCTTTATACCCACTTCTTCTTCTGCTTCACGCAATGCTGTGATTTCCAGTGAAGCGTCTTCTAATTCGCGTTTACCGCCAGCAAAAGCGACTTGTCCACTGTGCTGATCACCTTCGAGTATCGCACGCCTAATGTAAAGAATATGCCAGCATTCATCAAGTCTCAAAAACGGAATAAGCACTGCCGCTTCTCGACAGTTTGAACCCAGCATTTCAGGTGGAACATCATAAGTGGGATCGGGCTGTATTGTTAAACGATAAGATATTTCTTCAATGGTTAGTTGATTAAAATCAAACATTAGATTAACTGCCAATAGCCTAGCGTTTATTGCTTTCTGGCGATAAGCTGAAATAGTCTGGCAGTGTGTTTATAGGGCTCACGGTTGGACAACTCAAATTCAAGCTTTCGAAGCTTTTCATTTACTTCTAAGTCATTTTTTTCTTCGTTAGTTCCCCAGTAGTTATACATACAACGGATGCCATAATGGTTTTCAATTTCGCAGCCTTTATTTATCAAAATGTTAGACAACTCATTAGCTCTGAATTCTTGCATTTCCATTTTGAAAGTATCACTGTATTGAATGGTTTGGTCTAGCGAGTCGTAAGCCTTATCTAAATCACCTTCCAAAAAAGCAGCCTGATAAGCCGATGAATATTGATTGGCGGTTATCAGTGACAGAAAGCCACCGGGACGTAACATCTTGAGCACCATGTCTAACACTGGTTCTAGGTCATCGACGAATTGAATAACGTTATGGCAAAGTACAATATCAAATTCAGGCTCGGGAAATTTCTTACTCAAACTCAAAATATCGAGTGCGTGAGTTTGTATCCGACCCGACGCACCCGATAAAGCAGCGGTCACATTAGCATCGTCTAGCATTTGCTGGGATGTATCAACCAAGTCTATCTGGTGATTCATTCGCGCTAACGCCAAACTATCAACGCCATTACCACCACCAGCATCTAGAATTCGTAATGGGGGGGAATCAACTGGAATATGCTTTTTGAGATTGTTTTCAACTAACTCGTAACTAAATTTAGCCCAAGTTGTATTCTGTTCTTCTTTCCACTGATTAAGATGTGACTCGAACGAATCTCTTTTGCTCGAAGCCCGCAAGGCTTTTTTCAGTTCTAAATTTCCAGTATATAAGGCTTTTCCAACGATGACGCCAGTAATACCCGCATTGTTATAGCAATCAGAGACATCTGCCAAACTACCAATTCCACCCCCAACGATTATATTCAACCCACTAATTTGAGATAATGCTATCGATGCATCAAGGTCAACACCCGTCATAGAACCGTCTAAATGAATGCTCGTGAGGATCGCTGTAGTGACACCAAAGTGCCTCATCTGTATGGCTAGACTTGTTGCCTGAATACTTCCACCGGCCTTCCATCCATGAATTTTAACTTCACCAGCCTCATCGGCATCAATACCCAGAATAATGGCATCACTACCATAAGCCACAATCGCATCGGCCATTAGCTGAGGTTCTTCTATTGCTGCGGTGCCAATAATGACGCGTTTAATCCCTATCTTCATGGCCCAGTGCACGTCGTCCATGCTGCGAATGCCACCACCGAATTGAATATTGACATCTAGATCTGCCATCTTTTTAATCAAGGCCCAATTGTTTGTTGCATCCTCATCAAAAGCAGCATCGAGATTAATAACCTGCAACCACACTGCGCCCTGATCTATCCATTGCTGTGCACAAGCAACTGGATCGGTATGGAAAACAATCGGGTGATCAATATCACCTTTGGTAAACCTGACGACTTCACCGTTCCTTATATGGATGGCTGGAAATATTGTAAACTTACTAATACTCATGAAGTTATACCAACTATTTAATACGAATTGAGTTTGCGGAAAACTTAAATTTTGAAGTGAAAAATAAACAGTTTAACATACGACACTAAAAGTATATGTACAGAGTTCGAGGAGTTGTTCTTATCAGAACTTAAAGATAAACAACGGATTTGTGCACTTAACAGACCCTTCAACAATAAATTTTTCTTTTTAATAGATTAAGAGGACTTCAATAACAACAAAATAACCTAAATATTAAAAGCCTAAAACATCATCCATGCCATAAAGGCCGTTTGATTGCTGTTGAACCCAATGAGCAGCTCGTATAGCACCCGTAGCAAAAGTCATACGGCTGGATGCTTTGTGGGTGATTTCGATTCTCTCACCTTCTGCAGCAAATAAAACCGTATGCTCACCAACAATATCGCCTGCCCGTATTGTCTCAAAGCCAATTGTTTGTCGGTTTCTTGC
This sequence comes from Gammaproteobacteria bacterium, assembly GCA_047629275.1. Lineage (GTDB taxonomy): Bacteria > Pseudomonadota > Gammaproteobacteria. Next base: position 79 of record JBLHWR010000092.1, on the reverse strand, counting down.
GCCAGTTTGGCCTTCTCTACCGTAAACTGCGCACTCCTTTAGATCCCGGCCAAGTGCGTCTGCAATGACTTCGCCCATT
>JBLHWR010000091.1:0-8661 GCA_047629275.1 Gammaproteobacteria bacterium | reverse complement strand
TTCTGGATTGATCCGGTAGAAAAACTAATAGGTATATTTATGGTGCAAAGTATTCCTCATAAGACTCGCTTAGGTAAAGAATTTAGAATACTGACTTATCAAAGTATTGTTGATTAACATTTCAAGCAAGACAGCAATAAAATCATCAATGGGGTCGACCAAGGTTACTGACTCCATTTATTCCTAAGTGAAACAGGCTACGCTATGTAATCAAAACATGTTGAGACGAGCAATTTAGCAGCGCTATATTTTGTCTATGATGGGTTTCCCATTACGGAAGTAAATAAAAGGTCCCTCAACATCTGGCGAATGTCCATCAACTAGGCGTTGTTGGACTTCTTTGAGTATCAGCCGCGTGATAGTTGGCAGAGCGAGTTGCTCCGCATCTTCGAGCGAGACCCAATGCAGGGCTAATAATTCGCCAGACCCTTCCGATGCAGCGTGCACATCTCCTTGAATAAGATCGGCTTCCACCATAAAAAATCGTGTATCAAACCGACGGTTTCGATACGGTGGCGTAATAGCTCTGGCGATGAAATTGAGTGTGTCTAGACGTGGATTAATACCGTGCTGCAAAAACGCATTCCACTGCGGCGAGCGGCTGGTAATTGTCACGGGATCAGCTTCGCCAAGGATCAGTCCGGTTTCTTCAAATGTTTCACGAATTGCCGCCAGCGCAAGAGCTCTGGCGCGCGACTCAGAACATCCTTTCATCAAACGTTTCAGAACGCTTGGATGCAAGTCGTTAAGGGGCCGAATACGACTATCGCCCGCATCCACTTTACCACCGGGGAATACAAACTTATTCGGCATAAACGTGTGACCGGCATTGCGCTTACCCATAAGGATTTTAGGTTGCTCGCTATCCCGTCGAACAATAATAAGAGTTGCCGCGTCTTTAGGTTTTACCGCACGCCCTTTCAAACGCATTTCGCTGGTTGGAGTCTCGTTAGGATCATCTTGTGCTTTGATGACTATTTATCCCTGTGTAAGTGATTATTATTGGCGCTTCAGTCAGCGGCTGACGATATGTAAATTTTTTGCTTATCCATTCTTTGCTTAGCATCCAACTTGTATTGGCTTTGGCGCACTTGCCGAATGTAATGAAGACTAACAAATAATCTTTTGACGGTCACGTTGACGCCCTGAGTCATTCAACAAGAATTTGATGCAGCCAACAAGAGAGAATATCTCTCTTTCAGTGCCTTTAAATACTCAGACTCATTGTAATGGTCTAATGATATTGTGGAACAATGTTCTAGAGCATGGAACAGCTTCATCAGATATAGCAAAAGGATCGCCCGTCTATGCTCTAGAAATTGGATTAAGGTGGGAGATTAATTATGGTGATTGGTATTAGATGGCTATAAAGCCAGTTCGCGCCGCTGGCCATTGACCTGAGATAAATCTCATCAACTATTTCGCAGGGATTTAGCGCTGTAGAGATTGCCTATTTCATCAACGAACAAAAAGTGTATAAAGAGTGTATTGACACCCTTACCTTTGATAACGATGGCGCATTAGCTGATCGCGAGAAGCTAGCGGACAGCTTTTAAGCTGTCTATCATTAATTTGACATTAAAAATCTTGAATGCCAGATGTTAATTTTGCAATGATCTGGCCTTTTTTAACCATATCTGTTCATTCACCATTACAAGTATGCCTTTTACAAGGCTGCTAATTTTAACAACCTATTGAGGTTCAAACACTCAATCTAAAGATGGTTTCTCAGCCCAGGCGGACGTCATAAGTGAACTTAAAACCACAAACTCAGAACTGTTTATATTCTTGGATTCATTTTAAACACATCAGTCCTATCTACTCGGATTTACCCGAAAACGCTAAAATATTTTGTAAATTCGAATCGCTTTTAAGCAAGCCCTTACGGATCACTAAATGATGTCGTTCTGCCTGTGTTTGCGCCCTTTGAAAAAACATATGAGCCAAACTTGAAAAACCAACAACATGACTTTTTTGCATACGTTTAAGAACCAAAAGTAGCCAAGCATTACCAAACTTTTTTAATATTTCGTCTTCCAGTGATAACATCATTTCATAACTTCCAGCATCGCCCTGCCGGCCACAACGACCATATAACTGTCGATCGATTCGTCGGGCCTCATGACATTCAGAAACGATCACATGTAGCCCTCCTAACGCATTAATCCCTGGCTCTAGCTTAATATCAGTACCCCGACCGGCCATATTAGTCGCCACAGTAATACTTCCTCTCGCGCCTGCATTTGCAATAACCATAGCTTCATCAGTATCTTGCCGCGCGTTCAAGACCTGGTGAGGTAATCGTTGCAAAGACAAGAGTTGGCCTAAATGTTCAGATTCTTCTACCGACCGAGTGCCAATTAAAACAGGACGTCCTTGTGCATGGATCTCACCAATTCGCTGGACAATAGCTGCCCATTTTTTCTGGGCAGATACATAATATCGAGGCAACAACTGCTGGCTTTTAACGGGTTTGTGAGTGGGAACTTTGACCACAGGAATGCGGTAAACGGCAAACAATTCGCTTTTAATTTCATCCGCGGTTCCTGTCATACCGGCTAAATAAAGATAGCGCTGAAAAAAAGTCTGATAACTAATGCGGGCGATGGTTTCTTTTTGATCGCTCATCGGACAATCCTCCTTAATCTCTATCATTTGGTGTAAGCCCTTTTCCCATGAGCGATCAGGCATGACTCGACCGGTAAATTCATCGATGATCATAACCTTTTCATCTTTCACTAAGTAATGTACATCCTGAATAAACAAGTATTTTGCCGATAAGGCCTGCAAGACCAACTCACGACTGCGTTTTTTAGCCGTCCAAATACCAGATAAGGGTTCAACTAAGGTTTTAACGCGTGTCTTACCCGATTCAGTTAATTCGATGGCTCGGCTTCGCTGATTGATAACAAAATCAACCTTCGTTTTCAATTGATGGGCAATTTGTAAGGCCTGCTGATAAACAAGCAGTTGTTTTAAAGACTGTATTTCCCGAGAAAGCACTAGCGGCGTTCTTGATTCATCCACCAGAACACTATCCGCTTCGTCCACAATAGCGAAACATAAACCTCTGAGTAGTAACTGAGAGGCTTTGGTATCTTGATGTGAATACAAGCGGTTTAACTGAAGTTGCATGCGACTACTTTTACGCCCCAGAACTAATCGATCCTTCAGATAATCGAAGGTTAATTGCTTATTACTACAATACGTAATATCACACCCATAGGCCGCTTGACGAGAGGCAAAATCCATACCATCTACAATGGTGCCGACACTCAAACCCAAGGTTTGATAAATAGGCCCCATCAATTCAGCATCTCGCTGTACCAGATAATCATTGACCGTAATAATATGTACAGGAATACCAGCCATCGCCGCTGTACACGCAGGCAAAACCGCTGTTAGCGTCTTGCCTTCACCGGTACGCATTTCAGCAACCATGCCTTTTAACATTATCCAGCCACCGATCAACTGAACATCGAAAGGCCGCATGGCTACCTTTCTAGCGGCAATTTCCCGAATTAAAGCAAAAGCATCAATCACAGCAGCATCTTCAAAGGCTTTTAAATGTAACGCTTTTTTGCTGCTCTGGATGAACGCTTCCAGTTCCCCGTCGCTAAATTTTGTTAAGGGCGCACCCGCCCGATTGACCGCTGCAACAAATGCATAAAGGGATTTTTGAGTACAATCTACATTAAGCTTGATTACGTTGGCCGCCTTTAACAACGACAGATCTAGAAAACCAATCGAGTGCTTAGTTTTTTCCGGATAAGGGCCATGCATAACACCTGGTTTAAAAATGGATTGACTTGCCATAAAATTAAATAATCGACTTAAACACTGAAGGTTCTTAAGAACAATTGTCGTCCGGCTCGATACCATTGCATAGCAAGCGACTCACGACCATGATTAAAGCGAATATAAATACGCTCACCGATATTTTTAAGTTGCATATCTTCAACTACCCCTAATTCAAGCTGAAAGACCGGTTCAAAGGTTTTTTCACCGTTTTCATCTGCAGGGTTCATTGGAATGACTCCCCCGCCACTTAAACCCAACGCTGGGCTAGGTAGTCTATCTGAGGCCGATGGTATGAGTCGTATTATTTTGGCAGGATAGACACGACTGATACGGCTGGCCAAACGGATCTCTATGAGTTCCGTACGCTCCCGGACCAAGCCGATATTATCTTGAGTCACTACCGCTCGAATACTAGAAATAGGATAATTTACCACATAGCCGGCTAAATCTCCTTTACGCAAAAATCGGTCTTGCATATCTTCAGCATAGGGTAAAATGAAAACACCCCGTCTCTGACTCTTCAGGGTTAAATGTTCAATGCGTTCAGACATATCCACTATTTCAGCGTTAACCGACTTAATTTTTTCCTCAATGATCTGAATTTTCACTCTATCAACCATCCTGACTTCATTAAGCTTAGCCAGTAACTCCTTCAACTGATAATCGAGGAGATTTTTTTTCAAATTAAGGATAGGGTCATCCAGTTCCAGCAAAATTTGGTCATTCTCGACTAGGGTATTAGAGTCGACTCGGATCTGACTGACCACGCCCTCAGTTTGAGCACGCACCTTAGCCTGCTCTGGTAACCAGACAACACCTTCGGCATAGGTATTTAAAGGCATAGGGAAAAAAAATAAAAACCCTAGCAAAAACGTAATTAAGGCCAAGCTACTACTCATAACCCTGAACCGGTTTTTCTGCACCATCGGATTACTTACAATAAACCGAAACATTTTGACCACAGGTACCAAGATCATTGTTGTCAGCGCCCATATTGCTAACACAACACCGATCATGAAAAATTGACTAGCAACAAAAAATATAATTGAGAAGGTGATCAACATTCGATAACAAAAAGAAGCCACACCATAAATCAGGAACCAGCCTCGTTCGCCTTCTGCGGTCACCGGTGACGTAGCGGCCTTGATTCCAAAAACATATCGTTGAAATAAATAACTTATATAATTATTGGAACGACTACCTAAATTAGGCGTTTCGATAAGATCTGAAAAAATATAATAGCCATCAAATCGTAATAACGGATTGCCATTAAAAAAAAGCGTTGAGAACCCGCCAATCAGCATGACATTATAAGCAATCGCCCGAACGACACCCTGTTCCACATTCAGCCAAACCATCAAAGCTAGTGCCGCTAGAAACATCTCCATGGCCATACCTGCAGCACCAACGATAGCCCGTTTCTTTTTATCACGGAACCCCCAAGAACTGGAGGCATCAACATAGGGTATGGGCATAAAAACTAACAACATTATCCCCATTTCATGCACTTCGCCCCCCCATACTTTGGCTGCAAAAGCATGGGCTAACTCATGCAGGAGCTTCACCACCGGGTACACAAAGAACAGCAACACCAGATTAGTGGGTGCCCATAACTGGTCAGAAATATCTTTAGATAAATCAACCCAGTGAGATGCCGCTAGCACTACAGCAATAAAAATAACAACCAGCCATAGTAGAGCACCAACCCAACTGAATAACGGCCGAACCAGAAAAAGCCAACGAGTCAAAAAAGCATCCGGATCCCACAATGACGTTCTTATCGACAAAGGACTCCATAAGCGTTTAATCCATTTACCCCGTTGCTTTTTCTGGTAGCGTTGAAATAATTCTTCGGTATCCGGAGGAACATCACATATCAACAAATCACTGCTATGCAATTGACCAAACAGCCTCACCATTTCATCCTGAGTAGGCGCATCATCACCAAAATGCGCCAGTGCTAACTCCCAAATATCATGGAATTTATGGATCCCATTCATCATGGCAATAATATAGTGCGCCTGAGGTGTAAAGCGATGATTTAGACTGCTTGAAAAATCCTGTAACACATACCAAAGCTGCCCTCGGTAATGCTGGCGATGGATTTGAATATGCCCTTTTAAGCGCGGTTGCAGATTAGCAATTCGATACCAAGAAGAACTAAACATAGATTCAGCCATTACATAACCCCTTTATAAGCCATCGGGCCACCACGTCCATAAAGTAAGTCGCAACCAATCCAACAAGTTTTTACTCCAGATCCAAATTAATTTACGTTCTCCAATTTGAATTTTACCCACACCCTCCATCCCCGGACGTAAATAACTCAATTTCTGCTCCAGGCTCGCTTCAACCCGAAAATAATTACGCCCTTCTTTAGTTTCTGAAACCGGCATAATCTTATTGACTATAAAAGGGATCACGGACTCAGAAAGCCCAGTCAATACCAGCTTACCTTTTTGACTGACAACAACATCCGAAATATCGCGCTCATCAACCTCTAACACCACTCGATAATCATCCAAAGGTGCCATTTCGAACAACACGTCACCTCGTTGAGAAGGGGCACCCAAGGACTGACTTAAATCACCTAAAACAATCATGCCATCGAAAGGCGCTTTAATATTAATTCTTGCCAGATGCGCATCAGTAATCGCTAATTGTGCATTGGCTTGGCCTATCTGCGCGTTCAGTACCCTGATTTTACTACGATCCCTTTGACCCAGCGCATCTCTATATTCTTTAAGATATTGTTCGCGATAGCTTTCCCATTTAGTTCTTTCAAGCACCAAATCAGTATCATCTAATTTAGCCAACAACCTGCCTTGTTTAACAATATCCCCAGGACGCACATGCGTTTCACGAATATAACTATCGAAAGGCGTCACAATCACTCGTTGAATAGCCCCTTCTAGTCGGGTATCAGCCGCAATGCGGTAATCCCCGGTAGCGAAGACCAAAAACGCCAAAATAGCCATTGAAAAAGAGACAGCTAGTTTTAATTCACCCTGTGCAGGACCCGTTATTCGCAGCACCACGCCTTTCATAGCAAGCCATATCTTTTTTCCTAACCATAAGTCTTCTTTTCTTTTTGTTTCTAAAATAGGTCCAATAAGAGAAGCCATCGTCTCACACAGATCGACTGTCGGACGTTCAAAAAAATGCTCTGGCGGACGCTCTAGAGTCAATGCACCAAAGACTTCATTATTATGACAAAAGGGAATGGTGCAGATGCTACCGCTGCCCTGATCTCGGAGCAGTTTTTCATGGCACCGACTCATTTGTAGTGAACTTTCGGCTAAAGCCGGATACACAATCGTCGCCTTTTGCTCCATGGCTTCATCCATTGATAAGCCAATGCTTTGCACCAAATTTGATTTTTTTGCAAATTCAACACTGTGTGAAAGTGCTGCAACCTTAATATATTTGCCTTTAGTAAAGCCAATGCTCACTCTGTCGCAATGCAACAGTGTTGCTATCTCGGTTGCTACCGCTGTTGCAGAGGCCTGAAAACGTTTATGTTCCAGGCTGGACGTAATTAATTCCAGAATAGTCACTAATTGCTGATTTTCCGGGGTGTACTTCTTGCCTTCCTGACGACGAACAAACAACTCCAAAGAGTCGATCCCCCACTGTAATTGCCGCATACTAGCGCGCATACTTTGCTCGTCACGCACAGCGATTTCGACCACCACCGCCCCATAAAGTTGATTATCCATCAACAAAGGCAAGCTAATATGGCAAACAGGAATATTTAAGCCCTGATATTGCTGACCTTGATTACGTAACACGCCACGGCGCTCATGTAATGCGATTTCAACGGCTTCGGTCAATCCTAAAGAACCTCGGTGACCCTCAGGCCAAAAACAAATCGGTTCAAAAGCACCACTATCCGGTTTGCCGAGAATAATCATGCCTCGGGTAACACCACTGAGCATGACGCATTGCAGGTTTAACCAATAGCCCGCGGCTGCTTCAAGCGTGGACGCATCGTTAAACTGCTTCCATAACTTTTGATAAGGACTTTGAAATTGTGCGTCCTCTTTAAGAAAACTAAGGCCGATTAACACCTCATTTTTATCAGGTTTAATCCAACACACTTCAGCTCGTTGGCTTAGCAGACCAAAAGGCATGTTGTAGGTCATTGTTAGTATTTTAGATTTTTCTAAACTAATCTGATCCCTTGCCGCCACCCTAACCGCTAATCCTCCTTCTGACTTGTTTTCAATAAACCCAATGATCTCCTCATCATCCAATTGAATAATAGCTGTAGAGCCTGACTCCACAGGTCTACGTAAATTTATGCGCTGCTCTTGGCCATTCATTTGTTAGTGTGTACCCGTATCCATCATTGAAAATGGCTGATTAAATAAAAAATATACAAAAGGTGATTCACATTAATAACATAATATCACAACCGCCATAAAATACGCTCACTCACCTGAGATACATCCATTAAAAATAAAAGACCCATACCCGATGCCTAGATTTAATCTCATATTAACAAATCGTGGTAAAATAACCTGAGTAGACGCCAGAATGACTAAACGCTTTTATGCGTGAGCTTATTAAGATGGTCGCTCACTGTGATAACGATGAGTTTTTTTAAGTGCACAAATCAAGTTTACCTTGTTTGTGCACTTACTGTACAAAAGTCCAGACAGAGCTTTAGTTTAGTGTTGTGTATTTTCTTCCGCTGCTGTGCTGTCTACGTTCTCTTCCACTGGTTTTACTACGTCCACTTTATCATCTTTTTGCGTTTGTGTGCGGCCAACCATGCCAGTGAAATTCTTCATGGATTGTAAGTGTAAATACACTAACTCCAATTCATCTGTTTTAAATAAGTCGGCAATTTGCTCA
>JBLHWR010000090.1:0-8662 GCA_047629275.1 Gammaproteobacteria bacterium | reverse complement strand
CATCAGCAGGATTTATGGCTAACGTCGACAAAATAATTCTCGAGTCGGGCTTTGGTTGCAAAGTTTCAATGGTTCCTGGTGCAACAATGACTACTTTTGCTTCAATGAATGAAAAGGGGCAGCCAGATGTTGCTGCAGAACTTTGGACCAACGCAATGCGTGAACCGCTGAAATTAGCGTTCGCTGAAGGTTCTTTGCACTCAGCCAATGGCCAGCCTATTACAGGTCTTGGTGAAGGTTGGTGGATTCCACCTGCCACTGCTAAAAAACACCCAGAACTAAAAACAGTGCTTGATATTCTAGAGCGTCCTGACTTGTTTCCTGATGCTGAAGATCCTTCAAAGGGCGCTTTTATTGGTTGTCCAGCAGGTTGGGGTTGTCAATTAGTTAATGCCAATTTGTTCCGTGCTTTCGATATGGAGAAAAAGGGCTGGAAACTGGTTGATCCAGGTTCAGCGGCAGGTCTTGACGGTTCGATGACTAAAGCAGTTCAGCGTGATAATAATTGGTTTGGCTATTATTGGTCTCCAACTTCAATGATTGGTAAACATAAAATGGTAAAAGTACCATTCGGTGTGCCTTTCGGCGGTGCTGATAACTGGGATGGATGTATAGTAAAATCAGAGCAAGATTGTGCCAATCCTAAGCCTAGTTCATGGACCAAGTCAGTTGTTCAGACTGTCGTAACTGACAAGTTCAAGATGCAAGCTGGATCAGATGTTATGTCTTACCTCGGCGATCGTGTTTATCCTGGTGAGGTGATGAACAATATGCTGGTTTACATGGCTGATAATCAAGCCGGTGGTGTTGACGCAGCGGTTGAGTTCTTGTTTACGCAAGAAGCCATTTGGACACAATGGGTTAGCGCAGACGTAGCTAATAAAATCAAAAAAGCTTTAAACTAAATAGTAATAAGGAATCCACGAAAATGGATTCCTTTTAATTTAATAGCCTGCCTGAGGTTTCAGGCGGGTTTTTTTTTAGGAGAAGCATTATGGACTTTGATCAATTTCCATCAATGGGTCGAGAGGACCTAAGAGACTTTAAAAAGGGAATCGATAGTGGATTCCGAGACTTTTCGCGTGAATTTGGTGAAGTGATTGAACAATTTTTCGATCCTCTTTTATGGTTTTTGGTACGATTAGAGCAATTATTACAAGCAACACCCTGGCCCATTATCATTATTATAGTGGGTGGTTTGGCTTGGCTTGGCTCGCGTAGTATTAAAATTGTGGTCGGTAGCGTATTGTCATTTTTTGCGATTGGTTACTTCGGCATGTGGGAAGACACGATGTCGACGCTGGCGATTATTTCAGTTTCAACGCTTGTTTGTATCTCGGTGGGAATTCCAACGGGTGTTATGATGGCTCGATCTGATCGGGCGCAGAAAGTAGTTACGCCAATTCTCGATATAATGCAGACAATTCCAGCATTCGTTTATTTAATTCCAGTCGTGATGTTGCTCGGAATTGGTAAGGTACCTGGCTTGATTGCTGTGTGCATTTATGCAATGCCACCCGTTGTGCGGTTGACTAACCTTGGCATTAGGCTGGTTGAGAAAGAAGCATTAGAAGCGGCAGATGCATTTGGTGCTAGTTCGATCCAACGATTGTTTGGTGTACAAATACCTCTCGCATTGCCAAATATTTTTGCAGGTGTTAACCAGACCATTATGATGGCGTTATCGATGGTTGTAATCGCATCAATGATAGGCGTTGCAGGTTTGGGTGTTCCGGTTCTGCGCTCTATTTCGAACCAGTACCTCGCTCTAGGCTTGATGAATGGACTCGCTATTGTAGCGCTGGCGATAATATTTGACCGTGTGTCACAGGAATATGGCTCTCGATTGCAAAAACACCGACAGGGTACTCAACATGACTGATTCAAAAATTAAGATTGAAAGTCTTTATAAGATATTTGGGCCAAAACCCAAATCAGTTTTGCCTTTAGTGCTTGAAGGTATTTCAAAGCAGGATTTACTCGAAAACCATGGTCATGTGCTGGGATTAAAAGATATCAATATCGATATCCCTAGCCGAGAAATATCAGTCATCATGGGCTTATCTGGCTCAGGAAAATCAACGCTAATTCGTCATATAAACCGTTTGATCGAACCAACAGATGGCAGAATTTTAGTTGATGGTGAGGATGTGCTGGGTATGGATAAAGCGGCATTACAGAACTTTCGGCGTCATAAAGCTTCAATGGTATTCCAAAAGTTTGGACTGTTGGTTCACCGTACAGTGGCTGAAAACGTTGCCTATGGTCTAACGGTACAGAGCGTTCCAGTCGAAGAGGCTAGGGAGCGCTGCCAAAAATGGATCAATAGAGTGGGCCTGTCTGGATTTGAAGGACACTATCCATCGCAACTTTCAGGCGGTATGCAACAAAGGGTTGGTTTAGCAAGGGCTCTGGCAACTGACGCTGAAATATTGTTGATGGACGAGGCATTCTCTGCCTTGGATCCGTTAATTCGTAATGACATGCAAGGGATTTTACTTGAGCTACAGGAAGAGCTTCACAAGACCATCGTCTTTATTACGCATGATCTGGATGAGGCACTTAGAATAGGCGACCGAATCGCGATTTTACGTGATGGTGCTGTTATCCAACAGGGCAAACCACAGGAAATCGTGATGCATCCGGCCGATGATTATATTTTTGACTTCATCAAGGACATTAATCGTGGACGAGTTATAGAGGTTAAAACCATTATGACGGCTGGAGAGACGGTAAAAGGACCTGATTTAAATCACAATGTGCTGCTTGAAGAAGCATTGCAAATGGTATCTGATAGCGAAACCAGAGAGGGTAATGTAGTTAGTGATGAAGGCAAAGCCATCGGTAGTATAAACCTTGCTCAAATCGTTCAGGCACTGTCGCGGCCTAGTGTTGAAGTAGGTGAAGAAACGAGATATCGCTAAATGTTAGAGATACTACGCCAAATTTTATCTGACGTAGTATCTTGATTTAGAGTCAATTTAACCTTTGGTTGATTCATCAATAGCTTCATCGTGATTGTACAACTGGATGCTTTCGATGGCAGAACCCGATGGATGAACAGCCGTTGTTCTATTGGGTCCTTGCTTATCGAGTGGCACCGCACGGCTGACAGCCATTCTGTAACACGCAAATAATCCCGTAGATGCATGCAAAATGGCAATTGCCCAGAACATACCCTGTTCCCCAAAGTGATCCATAACGCTGGCGATCAAAACTGGTCCGACTATAGCACCCAATCCACTAGTTAAAACTAAAGCACCACTAGCAGCAATCATTTGATTAGGATTCAAATGGTCATTGGTGTAAGCAATGCAAACTGAATACAACGGTAATGCCAAGCCACCAAATAAAGCGACAGCTAGCAACAACATATTAGTCGAAACTAGCGAGGCAAAAATACATAATACGGCAGCTACTGCGGTTAAGAGCGTTGTGATTGTAAGGATAATACGCCGGTCAAAGCGATCAGAAAGCGCACCAATGGGTGCCTGTAGAATGACAGTGCCAACCACCGCAGCTGTCATAAAATAGGAGATGTACTCCACATCAAGACCAATACGCTGACCATAAATAGGACCGAGTGCAAAAAAAGAAGCGGTCACTAAGCCGACAGAAAACATACTCACAATACCTAATGGTGAGAGCCGATAAACAGCCAGTAAACTAATATTGACTGACTCTTGGTGTTTGGGTGGTGCCCCTGCGGATAATAGCAATGGTACAACTGCCACTGATATCAGCACCGATGTTAAAATGAATAACGAGAATTCATTAGGGCTAGCAAGGTTTAAAAGCAATTGCCCACCACCGACCCCCACATAGGTCACTATCATATAGAGTGACAATAACTTGCCCCTATTTTCATTAGTTGCTCTATCGTTCAACCAGCTTTCGGCAACAATATAAAGCCCTGCAAAGCAAAAGCCACTAAGTAGCCTTAGGGCGATCCAAACTGAAACATCAATAAACAGCGCGTGCAGCAAAATAGCAGATGATGCTAATGCGGATAATGCTGCAAATACCCGTATATGACCGACGTATCGAGTCAACTTCGGGGTCATAATTGAGCCAAGTAAAAAGCCGATATAAAACGTCGACATGATTAAGCCAGTGACCGTTGTTGAAAAACCTTCGAGGTCAGCTCGGATAGCGAGAAGAGTGCCTTGTAATCCATCGCCCAGCATTAAAATACCAAAACCTAATAATAAGGCTGAGCATGAGAGTAAGGCCGATCTAAGAGTTGTTGTCTGTTTAGGCAAAGTTTTTATCCAGATAAATAGTCATCACTATTCAATTTAGTGACTCTTTCCACGCGTTAGTTGACGCCAAACTAGTCCAAGGAAGAGAGCCGTAAATACAATGGCTAAGCTCACTGGCAAACCATGTGGACCAAATTCAACCATCGCCCAACCGCCCATCACTGAACCAAATAAAGCACCAATACCCCAGATTACCGAAAATGCCGACATACCATCAATTAGTTCGGTACCGGTGAATCGGTCACCTAGTGATATAAGTGAAACCGTATATAGGCCCAAGCCTGACGCCCCTACAATGACTAATGTTGGCCACATCAGCACAGAGCCAACTAAAATCGGCAATACGAATAAAGAGGCTGCTGCCATCAGCGCACAAAAGAATAGCATCTTCTGATGCGAATAGTGATCTGCCAGCCAGCCAATGGGCAACTGGAAGAAAACATTGGCTAAAATTAAAACAGTGAGCAAATTAGCAGAATCAGACAGGCTTAAGCCGACCTTCATGCCATACACTGAGAAAAGAGAGAGTATTGCCGCATCGAAGAGGGAAAAAGTAAAGACGCAGGCTAATAACATGGGCGCTTTAAATGCAAAACTAAAAATGCCCGACTTTTTAGACTGTTCAGGCTCAAGTCTTTTGTCTAGCTGAATAAAAAAGAGTGGGATAACGCCAAGCACGACAACAATAGTACCGATAATAAATGGTAACCAGCCCTGTATGCCGATAATGCTGATGATAAATGGCCCGATACCGAAGCTGGCGGAGAGCACTGTGCCGTAAATGGCTACAATTTTGCCACGATGTTGATTACCAGAGAAGCCCACTATCCAGGCTTCACTGAGGACAAATAAAACCGAAATCGACATACCCTGAACAAAGCGAATCAAAAACCAGGCTGAAAGCGTATCAAATTGTTTGTAGGCCAGAATGGTGACTGCAGTGGATAATACTGCTGCAATGGCGACGTTGCGTTCTCCAAAGCGTTTTGTTACGAATGGAATTACCATTGAAAATAACAAAATTCCAAGTGGCATCATTGCGCCATTTAAGCCAATGAGTTTACTCGAAACACCTCTGTCTTCTAATATTAAAGAGAGCAGTGGGTAAGTTAAACCCAGTGGGAACCCAAACACTGCAATAGCCGCACAAGCCGCAATTACATTGCGCCAGTTGGGTTGGGTACTTTTGAATTCTGAAGTTATTGAAGCACTGTTTGAAACCATCGATGGATTCTATCTGGGATGGGTTCGTCAAGACAGTTCTATTTATAACTTCGAATTTATAACCCGCTATAATATTGATTATGCTAGTTCCAACTGCTACAAACTTTAAACCGACATCACAGCCTATTTATTACTTTTACTTGTCTGTCTCGTAATGAAAAAAAATCTCGCAGTATACGGTTCGTTATTAATAGCTGTGGTGGTTTTTACCGGTTATCTAATGTACCACTATTCAGTACTCGATTTTATCGATACATCGGCAATCGCCGAGATTATCGTAAGTTTTGGATGGTTAACTATTCCGGTTTTTATTACCTTTGGTGCTTTGTTCACGGCGGTTGGTTTACCGCGACAAGCAGTCGCTTTTATTGGCGGGTATATCTTTGGCACAGCTGGCGGTGTGGCGCTGGGAACCATGGCGGCAGCATTGGGAGCGATACTGACATTTTATGCAGCGCGTTGGCTGGCACGTCCATTTGTACTTCGGAAATACCCCCAGCTGGTTGTCAAAATAGATCATTTTATTCACGATGGATTGTTCCTAAAAATCATCCTGATTCGTTTTTTACCGTTTGGGACTAATTTAGCGACAAATCTCGCAGCAGGCGCTGCCGCCACCCCTGTGCGTCCTTTTGCTTTGGCTTCGCTCATCGGTTATATCCCGCAAATGACCATTTTCGCAATGAGTGGGTACGGCATTCGAGTGGAATCAAATACGCAACTGATAGTCGCGGGTGGATTGTTTTTGATATCGATAGTGATCGGTAGTTATCTTTACTATCAACACCTGAAAATTTTTGATTGAATTCAAATAGAACGCAATTAATTGGGGTCGGATTATGTTATGAGGCAAAAGCTATTGCTAAAACAGAGTGGATACTTTATTACTCATCGAGGCCTTGCACATTAACGATTGATGTTGATGAAGCCATGTTGGTCAATAGTCTAATTAAGGCCCTCTAGGTCACGTTTCGTGACGAATATATTTGATCATGTTATAAGCTGTCAGTCGTATATTGGTGTGATTTCAAATTGATAAAGAAAACTAATTATCTAAACACTGAGCCGAAAGCCTACCACGGTGCTATCGACTTTGAAGAAATTTCAGCGCTCGGCCTAACGGCGGATGAGATTGTAGATTTCAGTGTTAACAGCAATCCTTTTGGGCCCGCTTCAGCCGTCGTTGAAGCTCTGCAATCTGCCAATATATCGCGTTATCCCGATAAGGCTTGCCTTGGGTTACGTCAAGCATTAGGGCGTCAGTTTGATTTGTCCTATGATCAAATCATGGTGGGTAATGGCACTGCAGAATTACTTTGGCTGATTGCGTTTTCGTTTATCGAAAAGTCTGACAAGGCAGTGATTTTGGAACCAACATTCGGTGAATACCGCCGAAATGTTCGGTTAATGAGAGGTCAAGTTTGTGAATGGCGGGCACAAGTAGAGAATAATTTTGAATTGGATGAAGTGGCAATTGAGCAATTACTAATTCAGCATCAACCGGCGATTTTTCACTTTTGTAGCCCGAATAACCCAACAGGCTATCAAGTGTCGAACTCAGTTTTAGAGCGGTGGTCACGATTGTCACCACAAACAGTGTTTGTGGTAGACGAAGCATATGCACAATTTTCACAGCAATATGAATCAGCCATGCACGCTAAGCTGGTGAATGTTTTGGTGTTGCGATCAATGACAAAAGACTACAGTCTGGCAGGGGTTCGGCTGGGTTATGTGACAGGTCCAGTTGATTTGATTCGTGTGCTTGAACAGCGGTCAATCCCTTGGAGCGTGAATGAATTTGCACAAATAGCTGGAGTCGCAGCATTAACAGCACAGTCTGAGTATGAATCTATGTGGCGTGATCTTCGCGATGAAGCAATTAACTTTAAAGCGGGCTTGCGGGCTTTAGGCTATAGCCCCGTCGACTCAACAATGCACTATTTTTTGATGGAAGTCAGCGACGCTAGATTGTTGCGTCAACGGCTATTGGCAGAGGGTATGCTGGTGCGCCTTTGCGAATCTTATCAGTTACCAAAATACATCCGTCTATCGACCCAGTTGCCAGAGCAAAACCTGCGCCTACTTGATTGCCTAAAAAGAGGAAAATTACTCTAAGCGTAAATGGTCGAGATAGATGACTCTGGATTGTTTGAGCTTGCTCGCAAAGAAACCAATATTAGCAATGGACTCTATATCCATTAGCCGGGTCTTTGGTGCATGAATGATATCAGCGAGATTAATAGTGATATGGTTCCAACCTGTTTTCAGGTCGGTTCGTTGTTGAAAACGGTCATTATATAAATAGCTACTTTGGCCATGCAGTTGATCGTGAATACGCGTAGTGATCGATAAGGACGAATTGTTAGGGACATAAACGCTGAACATTAGACGTTTAAAATTTTTCCAGTTGCTGGGCAAAAATTTTAAGGATGTACCAGAATATAAGTCTGTTGTAAGCTCAATGCGAGCAGAAAAATTTCCGTGGGTCGTTATTTCCTTATCAAGCGTCATTTGGCCACCAGACGTCCAACGACTCAACTCTAGTGTATTTTCAAAATCTGCCAGCATAGGAAAATTACTTTTTGCCCTATACTCATCGACTAAAGTCATTGTCAGTGGCAATAGCTGAATACAAAGTAAAACTGTAATGATGACTTTGAACTTTAGACCCAGTAATTGAGCGGTACTTGATTTCGGGCGAGGAAAAAATGTCAAGGCAGTCAAGCCACCGAGAATATTTCTGAAAATGTCTTGCCAGTCAGCGTGTCTACCAATGAAAAACTGAATTGACTCGATTAACACGCCAGCCACTAAACAAATACCAACAACCCAGTAAAACTGTTTCGCTTGTGTTGCTTGCTGAAGAAACGATGCGTGTCTTAAAAGTAAAAGTATTGTGATTGAAAAAAAGACAATATGACCTAGGTTCCAAGCCATTTTAAAGGATCGCGTAGGTACGATATTAGAATCCCCGACAAAAAATAAAGCAAATGCCAGTAATAGAAAGATACCTAACAGTAAATTAAATTTTTTCATTCAGGTTGAAGTCAATGGTGAAAGATTGATCGAAACTCAGGCAACTTAGTCAGATATTAGCGCTCTAATTCGTCCGTATCATATTGACCAGACACTTTGCGACGTATGTGTGACCATGACATACCAACGGCTAAAACACC
>JBLHWR010000089.1:0-8677 GCA_047629275.1 Gammaproteobacteria bacterium | reverse complement strand
GCCATAACTTGCATGTTGGAGTCGATACCAAATACATCACGGACACTCAGTGAAACGTTGGGTTCGTCGAAGTTACTCGTTGATTGCATTGTTAATAAGTTCCTGCTGAAAGGGTAAAAAAAAGTAGCATTATATCGCAACAATGGTGGATCTAATAAGTCCTGTTGTTACTGTGCATGGTGCCAGTCCAGGATAGATAAGAAAAAGTGCTCGGAGCTTGTTTTGCGCTAATGTAGAATCGATGCAACAACCCACATTCATTATCCATAAACATGCGCATGAGATATTAAAATGGATTCATCAGGACCGTTATCCGGTTATAGAGTGATCGAACTCGGCCAGCTACTGGCTGGGCCTTTTGCAGGCTGCATGTTGGGGTATTTTGGTGCAGAAGTCATTAAAATAGAACCACCTAAGGGTGGTGACCCTATCCGCAATTGGCGTGAAGTAAAAGATGGAACATCGCTTTGGTGGTATTCGTTGGCGAGAAACAAAAAGTCAGTCACTATCGATTTAAAAACGCCTAAAGGCATCGCACTGGTCAAGCAATTGATCGATAGTGCCGACGTTGTGATTGAAAACTTCAGGCCAGGTGTTGTAGAAAAGTGGGGCATAGGGCCGGATGAGTTTAAACAATCAAACCCTAAGTTAGTTTATGCTCGAATATCGGGTTATGGCCAGACTGGGCCTTACTCTAGCAAACCTGGCTTTGCCTCAGTTTGCGAGGGCATCAGTGGATTTAGGTATGTAAATGGCCAGCCGAACCAGGCTCCAGTACGGCCCAATCTCAGTATTGGTGATACTATTTCAGGCATTCATGCTGCACTGGGTATTTGCATCGCCTTACTAGAGCAAAAGAAAAGCGGCAGCGGCCAAGTCGTTGACGTTGCCTTATTTGAATCGATGTTTAACTTAATGGAAGCCGTCATTCCCGAATATGATGGTGCAGGTGTTATACGTGAGCCCTCTGGTAGTACGGTTACTGGCATCGTTCCAACCAATACCTATCGATGTCGAGATGGTAAATTTGTTGTCATTGGTGGCAATGGTGATTCGATATTTCAACGCTTAATGATTGTTGCGGGTTACCCTGATATGGCACGTGATCCGGCGCTAGCCTCTAATCTGGGTCGGGTAGAACACGAAGCCGAGATCGATCTGGCATTATCAAGCTGGTGTGCCCAAAATGATTCAGAATTAATTTTAAACTCATTAGATGTCAGTAGAGTACCAGGGGGACCCATTTACAATGTCGAAGATATGGTAAATGACGAACACTTTAACGCCCGAGAACTGTTTGAAACCGTAGAAATTAACGGCCAGCCTCTAAAAATACCGGCTATATTACCAAAGCTCAATAAAACCCCCGGCGCAACTCGTTGGCCTGGCCCGACCCTGGGTGAACATAATGAAGAGGTTCTTGGCGAATTGTTAGGTTTGTCGAGTGAAACGATAGCTGAGCTTTCGGATAGAGGTGTTATTTGATGCGGTATAAAAATAACAGTATCTCTAATTTAAGAAATATAACTTTGGCTCAACCAAACAGAGATTAAAATTAACGCCATCCGATTGTAAGCCTCTCTGGCATACTAAACTCAAAACTGTTGACGATTGTGTTAATTACCTAGGAACCCAAATTGAATATCGATCAAATATACTACAAAGGATTATTACTAGAACGTGCAAGCGAGCTTCGAAAGTCATCTGACTGGCTTGATCAGCAATGGGATCACCCTGATTGTCAGGTTTTGTTATTACAAAATGACAAAAATTTAATTCATTGGGATCGTGTTCAGGTACCGGTTGCTATTTATCATTCGCGTCAGACACTTAAAGCTCTAACAAATGATCCTGGCAAAGTAGTCTTTCTAGGCTTAAACGGTTCTATACCTTTATTTGCAGCCGAAATTGAATGTAATATTGAGACCTATTTTGAAGGTCAAGAAACGCTTAATTATGATGGACAGCAGTTTATCAATATAAGAGAGCTTGGCTGCTTATTGCCTGCTCACGATGCCGCATTGTTGGCTTATGCTCGAGGGTTGCTTTTTTGGAATAGAAACAGCTTATTTTGTATGCGCTGTGGTACATCGACAATTCAAAAACAAGGTGGGCATGCCAAACACTGTATTAATGACAGCTGTGGTCACGTAGCATTCCCACGAACTGATCCAGCCGTAATAATGCTCATTGAAGACAGCTCAAATCCTAATCAACGCCGGTGTTTATTAGGAAGAAATGCAAAATTTCCAAACCGAATGATGTCAACGCTGGCAGGGTTTGTTGATCCATCCGAAAGTTTAGAAGAGACAGTGGCACGTGAAGCCTTCGAAGAGGCGGGTATCAGGGTAAATAAAGTGACCTATCAGACGTCCCAACCTTGGCCATTTCCATCATCAATTATGCTGGGCTTTCGGGCACAGGCGACCACAACGGACATCACCATTGATGGTATTGAAATAGAAGAGGCAAATTGGTTTACGGTTGAACAATTGGAAGGTTTTGGTGAATGGGGCAATGGCAGTGGTAACTATTGTTTACCGCGGCATGATTCAATTGCTAGATATTTAATCGAATCGTGGAAATCGGATGTGCGCAGAAAAGAACGAGGTGTTTAAGCCGACACCTCGCACCTTTGTTTCATTGCTAGTCACGTAACATTAGTCACAGGGTGATTGATCATAAGATCTTTTATTCGTAACAGTTAAATGAGGCGTTTTAACGCCGGATATACTTGGTTTTTTAAGTTGCAGGTCGAAGTTATTCTGATATTCACGTGGTCTTGCATTTAGTGTCCTAAGAGTTATTAGTCTTGACTTTAAATCAACCAGATCGTCATGGGTTAATCCAATATCTCTCAAATTATGAGGGCTGAGCCGTGATAGTTCAGTCATTGCTTTTCGACGTTGAGCGCTCTCCTTATAATCATCTATCATTTCTTGAGCAAATCTCGCTAAAGCTGCAAAACCATGCTGAAATAACCTTAACGGACTGTCGTGCTTTTGAGTCACTCTAGCATTGTTATTATCGAATTGATGGGTGCTATAGACTGGTTGGGTTAGGTGGCTTCCAGTGGCACCATCAACAACGAACGCGATTGTAAATTTTAGCAATTTCATGTTAGATATTCTCTCTATTAAGTTAAAGAAATTTGTTTCTAAAATGACAATATAAGAATGGTTTGTATTGAAAAAAATCGATATAATTTAAATTATAGTTTAGATAAACTAATGAACTAAATGAAGCTACCACCACTCAATTCTCTTCGAGCGTTCGAAATTTCTGGACGGCGTTTAAGCTTTAGTAAGGCCGCTGCTGAGCTAAATGTGACACCCGGTGCAATTAGTCAACAAATTCGAGTACTTGAAGAATTTCTCGATGTTAAGTTGTTTAAGCGCAGAAATAGAACAATTGTATTAACTGACGCCGGACAGCTCTGCTTGCCACTCATAACGGATGGTTTTACGAGTTTGTCAGAAGCGGTTAAATCGGTACGTCAGTTTAATTGCGATGGGCCATTGACCATTTCATCAGCGCCGACATTCGTCTCTAAGTGGTTGATTCCTCGATTGTGTAAGTTTCATGATTTGCATCCAGATATTGATGTGCGTATTGATGCTTCGACACGACTAGCCGATTTTATATACGACGATATTGATGTTGGCATCCGCTTTGGAACCGGAGAATTTCCGGGTCTGGAGTCTATCTACCTCTTTTCTTTTGACTTAATTCCGGTCTGCAGTCCTAAGTTAATTAATCAGGGTAAAGGGTTACGTCAGCTTTCTGACATTCGCCATCAAACACTACTTCACAGTGATTTAGTTGAGTTTGATCCTAGCTGGCCCGATTGGACGATGTGGCTAGCAACAGCCAATGTGACAGGGGTAGACCCAACACGTGGTATTTTCTTTAGTCAAAACGACATGATGTTAGAAGCAGCACTTGGAGGGCAGGGTATTGCACTGGTTTCAAGCGTTGCAGCGGCTAATGATATTGAAGCTGGGCGTTTGGTTCAACCGTTTGAAACCAGGTTACCCGTTCGCTTGTCCTATCATTTTGTTACCAGCAAACAAAAGTCAACTAACAAAAAGGTGGTCGCTTTTAGACAATGGCTGTTAGACGAAAGCGCTTATCTTCGTGATAGTCGACCACTTTATGAACCCAGATTAACGACCAAAGATTATGAGAAAATTGCATGACTGAAGAATCAACCCACGCGCGCCCCCCATCGCGACGCAAAAAAAAACGTCCAGAAATCGATCACTCGGTTCCGTCACCTTGCGTGAAAGTGTGTCAGTTTAGTGGTAACGATTTTTGCGATGGTTGCTATAGAAATATTGACGAAATACGCGAGTGGATAATTATGTCTCGAGAACAAAAGCTTTTGACACTGGATAATATTTCTTCACGAAAGCAACAACTTAAAAAAGGTGATAGATAAATACATGGAAAATGAAAAACAGAAGATTGCAATGTTTATCGATGCTGATAATGCACCCGCTAAGAAAATTGAAAAGATAATTACTGAATTAGCTAATTATGGTGTGGTGAGTATCAGGAAAGCTTATGGCAACTGGAAAAGCTCTACGCTGAAGGGTTGGGAAGAAAACTTGCATGAGTATGCTATTCAACCGATTCAACAATTTGACTTGATCAAAGGCAAGAATGCCACGGATATGGCGATGACGATCGATGCGATGGATATTCTTTATACTAAAAATATTGATGCTTTTTGTATCGTCTCGTCTGATTGCGACTTCACGCCGCTGGTTATGCGTATTTTATCAGAAGGAAAAATTGTTTATGGATTTGGGGAGCGAAAAGCACCTGATCCATTTGTAAATGCCTGTTCTCGTTTTCTTTACGTTGATGAAGAAAAGCCAGATAAAGTCGATGGTGAAAAGGTGAAATATGAAAAGGATAAAACTGATAAAGATAAATTAACACCGTCAAAGAAAATTTCAGCAAAAGATCTCAAATCGAATACTAAATTAATCAACTTGCTAAGAGTCGCAATTGACAGTGATCAGGATGATGATGAGTGGGCTTCTGTGGCACGTGTCGGTTCAATTATTTCGAATCAAGCATCGATTGATGCGCGTAACTATGGGTATAAAAAGTTAGGTGACTTAATAAAAGCTATCGATTTATTCGAAACCAAGGTGCTTAAAAACGGACAGATGGTCGTTCGTGATAAGCGTGGCAGTAGCTTAGTAGGCGATAAAACAGAGTCAACTGAATCTTAAATATGGATTTTTGCCATTATTTCTCACCGCAGCCAAGCATCACTGACACGCCAAGTCGATTGCGTAATCCATTTGAAAATAATCCCCATCCACTCGCAATAACAGCAAGCAAAATACTAAAAGAAAAGCTTAAACAGTCATCTAAGGCATTTGATGTAGGTAAGATGTTTGGTGTTTTAGTGGTATCAGACAAAGCCGGAAAAATTGGCTTCCTCTCTAGCTTTTCAGGCATGTTAAATCAACAGTGGCAAGCCGCTGGTTTTGTTCCACCTGTGTTTGATATTGTTCAGCAGCAATTGTTTTTAAACGATGGGGCGATCACGGTGAATGGTTTGACTGCAACAATTGAAGCACTATTGCTTTGTACAGACTACCTTACAGCAATCGATCATTTTAATAGGCTTGAAAAGCAGCAAAGTATGGCTTTGATCACTTTGAAAGCGCAGCATAAAAACCACAAAGAGCAAAGAAAAAAGCAGAGAAATCAAATCAATGAAAATTTAGAGTTTAATGGTGATGAAACTCAAATAATGAGGCAGTTGGCACTCCTCAGCCAGCAAGATAAACGAGAGTACTTGCAGCTAAAGTTGCAGTCACAGACTTTGCTTGATCAGGTCAATACAAAAATTGACGAAGATTATCGTGACAAAATCACTCAGTTAAAACAACAGCGCAGAGATCTGTCACAGCGACTTCATGATCAAGTATTTGACAGCTATAGACTTAACAATAGTTTGGGCGACGTAACCACTATCCGGTCGTTGTTCGATGGGAAAAATCCGCCCAGCGGCACTGGTGATTGTGCTGCCCCTAAACTATTGCAGTTTGCGTTTAATCACCAACTAAAGCCCTTGGCTTTGGCCGAGTTTTGGTGGGGTGAACCGCCAGCAACAGGCGTCCGACATCACGGCAATCTATACTCACCTTGCCGTGGAAAATGTCACCCAATTTTACCTTTTATGTTAAAGGGGCTGGATGTTGAGTCATCCGACGATGCTTCGATTCGTGAGACTTTAGAGCCAACCATTGTTTACGAAGATGCTGATATTGTTGTCGTTAATAAACCTGCTGACTTATTATCAATACCGGGTAAGGAAGAACATCATTCAGTATTAAGTTGGCTCAGAAAAAAATATCCTGATGCGACTGGCGCGTTACTCGTACACCGCCTCGACATGTCAACCTCGGGATTATTACTCGCGGCAAAAACAGCTCAGGTGCATAAGTTTTTACAAAAGCAATTCATTAACCGAACCGTACAGAAACGCTATATAGCGGTATTATCAAAGGTGATTGAGAGCAAGCAAAAAGTAATCGACCTCCCGCTCCGTGTGGATCTTGATGACAGACCCCGTCAAGTTGTTTGCTATGAACATGGCAAGGCAGCCGTGACCCGTATGGAGGTAATTTCTAGTGATGCAGTTTCAACTCGAGTGTATTTTTATCCAGTGACGGGAAGAACTCATCAACTGAGAGTGCATGCGGCACACTATGATGGTTTAGCCGCACCCATCGTTGGTGACGATCTATATGGCACTCGGGGTGGGCGTTTGTTGTTGCATGCTCAGAAGCTGACATTTGATCACCCGACAACAGGTTATCAAATGGAGGTCATTACCCCGGCTCCATTTTAAGAATGAAGTCAAAAGCCACTTTCTAAGGGTGAGAATAGACTTTGCAAGGTATTAGTATCTAGTAGGGGTGGTTCATCTTTACTTTTAGCTGAGAAGATACCTTTGGCCAGTTGACGTTTTTTGTCTTGCATTGCGAGCATTTTTTCTTCGACGCTGCCGCTAACCATTAACCTATAAATAAAAACCGGTTTGTCCTGACCGATACGATGCGCGCGATCAATTGCTTGAGCTTCAACAGCTGGATTCCACCAAGGGTCATAAAGTATTACTGTATCTGCTTCGGTTAAGTTTAAACCAGTACCGCCTGCTTTTAAGCTGATTAAGAATAAATTAACCTCACCGTCACGAAAACGTTGAATCGCTTCGTCACGCTTGACAGTTTGCCCAGTGAGTTTAGTGTAATCGATATTGTATTTTTTTAATTCTTCTTCGATCAACGCTAGCATTGATGTAAATTGAGAAAACAAAATAATACGGCGCCCTTCTTCGATCTGCTCAGGCAGCAGGTCCATGAGTAACGATAATTTGGCCGATTGGGTGACTTTTTTAGCCTGATCTAGCTTCAACAAACGTGGATCACAGCAGACTTGACGAAGTTTTAACAAGGCATCCAAAATAGTGATATGACTTCGTGCCAGCCCCTGAGTTTTGATTGCTTCACGGACACGTTTGTCCATGGCGAGTCGAATGCTTTCATACAATTCAGCCTGTTCACCCTCTAGTTCGACGGTTTGCAGAATTTCTGTCTTTGGTGGGAGCTCAGAAGCCACCTCATCTTTTTCACGCCGCAATAAAAAGGGCTGCACCCGTTGTGCTAGTTGTTGTTGCTTTTCAATGTCACCATGAACTTCAATCGGAGTGCGATATTGTTTCTTGAATGTATTAGCGTCACCCAGAAATCCAGGCATTAAAAAGTCGAATAGTGACCAAAGTTCTCCAAGGTGGTTTTCCATGGGTGTACCGGTCAGACACAGACGATGTTGGCTGCGAAGCTGCCGCACCAATCGCGACATTTTAGTATTCGGATTTTTGATTGCTTGGGCTTCGTCGAGAATAATACTATGATAGTGCTGAGCCTGTAATTGCTCACTATCACGCGACAGAAGTGGGTAGGTCGTTAGGAGTAAATCACAATTAGTAATGTCATCAAATAACTGGTGGCGCTCTGTTCCATGTAAAACAATGACACGTAACTCAGGTGTAAATCGTTCGGCTTCTCTTCGCCAATTACCCATCAGGCTGGTGGGTGCTACAACCAGTGCTGGCTTATCAAGTCGGCCGGCATTTTTTTCTACCAGCAGATGAGCCAACGTTTGTACGGTTTTCCCTAAACCCATATCGTCAGCAAGTATGCCCGCAAAACGATATTCACGTAAAAACTGTAACCAATTCAAACCACTGTGTTGATAGGGACGTAACTCAGCATTCAGTCCAGCGGGTAGTTCAACGGTTTTAATACCGTCAAAATTTTTCATTTGTTTGGCTAGTTGGCGTAAGTTCTCTGCCCCGCGCATGGCAGCGCCTTGTTCGGCTAATTGATCAACGCTAATGGCATCAAACCGAGATAGGCGCAGCTGGCTATTATTGTTAGGCAGGCGACTGAATAATTCCTGCAGGGTACTCAAAAAGGGCTGAATACGTTCGTAAGGTAATCGTATATAACGATGGTGTCCAATCGGCAACGTAATTACTTCCGGCAGGTCGGCTGGGTCGAGTGCCAGTAATGGTGTGAGTAATGGGGCAAGAGGCAGGCTCTCATCGCCAATTTTCAAATCAAAGCGTAAGCTAAACCAATCA
>JBLHWR010000088.1:0-8835 GCA_047629275.1 Gammaproteobacteria bacterium | reverse complement strand
TCAGCTCAAGCTCTAATAATAGCCCATACCACACTATTCGAGTGAGCGACTGCTCTGGATAATGGCCCTCAATCGTGGCAGAAAAAATATTAGTGTGCCCCATTAGTCTAGCCACCAGGGCGTCTATAGGATGGCGCAAAATTTCGGCTGGCGGCCCATTTTGTAGAGTTTTACCTTTATGTAACACGTAAAGGCGATCAGCTAACATGGCTGCTTCATCCAGGTCGTGGGTGACCAGTAAAATCGGAATTTTGATATTGCGCCGAAGAATCACCAATTCCTGTTGAAGTTTGCGTCTTGTCATCTGATCGACTGCTGAGAAAGGTTCGTCAAGCAGTAACACTTTAGGCTCACGCGCTAGCGCCCTTGCCAATGCCACTCGTTGACGCTGACCACCTGACAATTCATCCGGCCTTCGAGCTTCCAAGCCCTTAAGGTTTACTTGAGCCAGCAATACTTGAGCCCTAGCCTGACGAGCATTTCGGTTTAGGTGGCCCAAAGCAACAACTACATTTTGCAAAGCATTCAAATGAGGAAACAATGCATAATCTTGGAATACAAAGCCGATATGACGCTTTTGTGTGGCTATAGAAATAGAGCGCTGATGATCGAACCAGACTTCATCGTTACATTGAATAAACCCCGCCTTGGGTTGATGCAATCCTGCGATCGTTCTTAATATGGTCGATTTACCACTACCCGATGGCCCAACCAAGGCCAACAATTCACCCGCTTGGCACTCTATTTCGACTTCTAAAGGAATAGGATGCTGTTGAAATATTTTGATTGAAATGCCGGTACCAGCTAAATTAGTATCGTCCAACACTTATTGCTCCAACCGGCGACGTCGATAGGTTAAACGATAGACAAGCCCAATGGTAATTAATGAAAACACCAGCAAAAAGGCAGACATAGTACCGGCAGTGTGATTATCAAAAGCTTGCACACGATCATAAATTGAAATCGCGATAGTTTTGGTTTCACCTTCAATACTACCACCGACCATTAACACCACACCAAATTCTCCAAGCGTATGTGCGAAAGTGAGCGCCAGTGCGGACATCGCTCCAGGCCAGGCCAATGGTAGCTCGATACGCCACAAAGACTCAAACCGCGACAGACCACAGCACCAGGCAGCTTCACGGATATTGGTCGGAATAGCCTCAAAGGCACGCTGCATCGGTTGAATCGCAAAAGGTAGGTTAAAAATAACGGACGCCACCAACAACCCATCAAAGCTGAACACCAAATGATGGCCTGTGAGTGAAAAATAAAATTGCCCCAATGATGAAGTTGCCCCCATACCCAGCAATAGATAGAAACCCAATACGGTCGGTGGTAAGACTAAAGGTAAAGCAATCAACGCTTCGAGCCAGGCTTTGCCAGCGAACTGTCGCCACGCAAGTAAACGACCAAAAAAAATAGCCACTGGAAATAATATAACGCAGGTCCAGAAAGCTAGCTTTAACGATAGAATTAAGGCAGTCGTATCCATCGTAATTATTGGCTCACGCTCGAACTTTCATAACCGAACTTACTAAATATTGCCCTTGCTTGATCGCTACTAATAAAGTCGTAGAGCTGTCGAGCAACATTACCTGCTTCGTTCATCAACACCATTCGCTGACTAATAGGCTGATGGCTTGACTGTGTAATTAAAACGACTCGATTCGATTCGGCAATAATCGGTGATACTGCTAATGCGTAAGGCACAATACCACCCTGAGTCGATCCACTAACCGCAAACTGAGTGGCCTGAGACGCATTTTCTCCTTTAACAATATAAGGCTGAATGGCATTCCATAAATCATACTTTTCGAGTGCCTCCCTTGCAGCACGACCAAACGGGGCATGATCAGGATTAGCAATCGCGAATTTAGTAATCTCATTTCTGTCGAGTGCCTGACGCAAACCACTTAAATTACCGTCCGATTTCAATGGACTATTTTTAGGTACCACTAACGCTATGCGACCTTGGGCATAAATAACACCAAGATCAACGGTCAAATCTCGATCAACCAAAGCATCAACATAAGACTCATTGGCCGACAGGAAAAGTTCAAATGAAGCACCTTGAATAATTTGTCGTTGGAAATTGCCAGACGAGCCAAAAGTAGCTCGAACAGAATGTCCTGTTTCTCGTTTAAACTCGGCCAGCACTTCTGGCAAAACAAACTGCAAACTTGATGCAGCTGCAATTCGAGGTACTTGACTTTGCCCTGCCTGCGTAGCCGATGGCAATAGCAGGGCCAAAAAAAATAACGGCAACCATTTGATGTTCATGATTGCTAATTAACCTATTAAACCCTGAACATGAGCCAAAACACTACGGCCTAGTGCCTCAAGATTATAACCACCTTCCAAAACTGAAACTATCCGCCCCTGACAATATTGGTCTGCGACAACTTTCAATTCATCAGTCACCCACCGATAATCCTCGTCGTAAAGTTGAACCTGTGACAGGTTGTCTTCAGCATGGCCGTCGAAACCAGCCGAGATAATGATTAATTCTGGTTTAAACTGATTTAAAGCCGGTAACCAATGATCCCGAACGGCAAGACGAAACTCCGCACTGCCAGCATTGGCATTCAAAGCTGTATTGATGACATTCGAAGCGATTTTGACCCCACCCTTTCCATCACTATCGTCAACACCAGAGAAGGGGTAAAACGGATACTGAAAGGTAGAACAAAAAAGCACGTCAGACTGACCACTCACAATGTCTTCAGTACCATTACCGTGGTGAACGTCAAAATCAAGAATCGCAATTTTTTTTAATTGATAGGTCTGCCGGGCATAAGCTGCTGCAATGGCAACATTGTTAAAGAGGCAAAAGCCCATCGCCCTATTTCGCCCTGCGTGATGCCCTGGTGGGCGGGTAGCGCAGAACGCAGCGGTCAATTTATTGCTCATGACCAAATCCACTGCCTGCACTGCAGCACCTGCCGACAATAGAGCTGCAGCGAGTGTTTGAGGCATCATAGAAGTATCAGGATCTAAGGAGAAAAAACCATCTGCCGGAGACTTATCAAACAGGAAATCAATATAAGCAGGATCATGAGCCAGCGACAACATCCTCTTAGGGATCGAAATAGCCTCAATATACTCGATAGCCTGACCTAGCTCAGCCCTCGTTAAATGTGTTTGGATTGCCGTTAATCGGGCTGGACATTCTGGGTGAAAATTACCCATATCATGTTCACCGCACAGTTCATGGCCAATAATCCCAACGGTCATTACGACACACCTAGTTGTTGTTTTAAGTCGGCAACTTCTGCTTCCAGATCACTTAATCTCTGTGCCAAATCGGCCATATTCACTCGGGATGAAGGCTCACTACTTTTATTTATCTGCACCGCTTCAACATAGGCATCGACGTCGATAGAGCCAGAAAATAAATGCATATATTCAGCATCTTTGCGACCAGGGGTTCGGGGTAACTGAACCACCAGCGGTGCATCATCACGAGTCATTAATTCTGACAAAGCTTCGACTACGGCTGCGTTATCAGCAAACTCATGTAATCTTCCACTGTGTGCACGAAGTTCTCCTGGGGTTTGTGACCCTCGCAATAACAACACACAAACAATAGCATATTGGGCGTCATCAAATTGCAGTTCACTATAAGCAGTATTACAAAACCGATGGCTGTATTTTTCTATGCCTCGACTGAAGTTCTCTTCGGTTCTAACCAAGCGCTTATCCGATAAACCACGAGTGGCGTGCTGAACCGCCCCTTGCGTTAACGCCATTACTGGACTACGCGCCGATTTTTGGTTACAGGCATTGGTTAATGCATTCAAAGTCAGTGGATATTGATCAGGTGTTGTGAAAGATTTTTCCATCAAACAACCAACGATACGAACTTCATCTGCAGAAAGATTCAACGAGATCATTAGCGCTTTACTACCTCAGTTACAAACTTCTATTATAGCAAGAATATATTCTAAAATTCAGTTGCAATATGACATTGTCAAGCCCATTAAAATACGTACTCTTCTGCAAACTATACTAACGAAGCAATACATAATTCTAACCAACGATTCAAGATTACACTGCGATATTTTTTTCGATGAATAATGAAGTAAAACTGCCGACTAAAATTACGCGTGGGTGTTTTCAGCGGCAACAGCCGACCTTTTGCAAAGGCATCGTGCAAAGCCACTTTTGACAAACAACCAATACCCAACTTTGACTCGACTGCTCGTTTGATCGCTTCTGTGTGCTGTAGCTCGAGGCTTATATCAAGTTGCGGTAACAAGCCATGCATAGCTCGATCGAAAGTCTGTCTAGTACCCGATCCTTTTTCCCGAAGAACCCACTGAGCTTGCAATAGTTGTTGATCATTTATCTTATTATTTTTTGCTAAGGGATGCTCAGGTGCACAAAAGACAATTAACTCATCATCTTTCCAAGGAATCACATCAAGCTCAGGATGATTAATTTCACCCTCAATGAGTCCAATATCCAATTCAAAGTTAATGACTTTTGCCGCAATACCCTCACTATTTTCAACTTGCAGCTTAATTTGAGAGTCTGGGTGTAATTGAATATATTTGGCCACCAAATCAACCGCTAGATAATTACCAATCGTTAATGATGCCCCCACCTGCAGTAAGCCATCCTCAGCTTGCTGCTGAAGCACTAATTCTAGCTCCCTAGCCTGTGTCAATAATGCTTCTGCCTGTGGACGTATTAACTTACCCTGGTCATTTAATTGTAACCTTTTACCAATACGATCAAACAGCTTCACATCATAGTGTTGTTCAAGCCCCTTGAGCGCATTGCTAGCGGCTGACTGAGTCATGAATAACTGCTTTGCGGCCCGACTGATATTGCTCTGGCTCGCAGTAGCCAGGAAAACTTCAAGCTGACGTAATGTATATTTCAAAACCGCCCCATATATTCATAAAAGATATTAGCCTTATCAATTTAACCTGTTTTACAGATATAGTAAATTTAAAATAAAATTCCCAATATTTAACATTTTAAGGTCAAAATCATGAAAACATACAACACCGAAAAAATAACCGGTGTTCAGCATTGGAATGACACTTTGTTCAGCTTTACCTGCACTCGTAATCCTGGATTTAGATTTCAGAATGGTCATTTCATCATGATCGGCCTGCAACAAGAAACAGGTCCTTTAATGCGTGCCTATAGTATTGCAAGCGCCAATTATGAAGATGAAATGGAGTTTTTCAGCATTAAGGTAGCCGATGGGCCACTCACATCAAAACTACAACATTTGGCCGTGGGAGATGAAATCCTGATGAGTCAAAAACCGACTGGAACAATCCTTACTGACGGGCTTTTACCGGGAAAGCACCTTTATATGCTCAGTACCGGCACAGGGCTTGCGCCATTCTTGAGTATCATTAAAGATCCTGAAGTTTATGAGAATTTTGATCGTATCATTTTAACCCACAGTGTTCGATGGAAGTCAGAGCTGGCTTATCAGGACTTGATCGAAAACCAATTGCCAAACAATCCTTACTTTGGTGACAGTGTTCGCGAAAAGTTACTGTATTATCCAACAGTGACGCGTGAACCCTATCGTAACAATGGTAGACTCACGAGCTTAATGAAATCTGGCAAGCTGTTTCTTGATCTAGGTTTACCTAAGCCAAATCTTGAAGATGACCGCTTTATGATTTGTGGTAGCCCAGGTATGTTAAAAGACTTAACCAGCATGCTTAATAGCCACGGGTTTGTAGAAACTCGTCAGGGTGTACTGGGGCAATTTGTAACGGAACGAGCTTTTGTTGAGTCTTAATTATTGACTAGAAACAATTAAAAATAAGCTCAACAGGCGATATTACTATGATTTCGAAAAATCAATTAAATAGAGCCGTCAAAGAGGGCATTATTACATCAGCACAAGTTGAGCCACTGTTAGCTTTTCTGCAAAGCTCACCAGTTGAAGCTAACAGTCAAGCACACGAACCATTGAAGTTTGTTCGTAGCTTTGGCGATATCTTTATTGCCTTTGGTATTGGCATTCTAGTTTTATCGATTAGCCAATTATCGATATCAACCTACCAATATTTATTCCCTATCGCTGGATTTGTATTGTTAGCAGAGTGGTTAGTGGGGAATCGTCGTCTTGCACTGCCAGGCATGGCAATTCTAGTGTCTATTATTTTTCTTGTTCATCAAGCAGTAAACTTTGATAGCGAACAATCAACCATGCTTGGACTGGGTTTAGCCAGTGCTACCAGTCTGCTATTTTATTTACGTTATAAAATGCCCTTCAGCTTATTACCGCTCGCTGGTGGACTTGTTACTATTGTTTTTATTCAAATAGGTGCAGACATATTGGCCACCCCTATTATTATTTCGGGTTTGGGTGTAATTGTGTTTACTGTAGCAATGTGGTTTGATATTCACGACACTAAACGACAAAACCACCTCAGCGACAGTGCATTCTGGTTACACTTGTTGGCGTCACCTTTAATTGTGCATGGCGTCATGCTGTCGATGTTACTGGGAAATAATACGTGGGTTGAAGCTGTTGGCGAAGAAATGGTTATTATCATTTTCTTTATTGGGTTTCTTTTACTTGCGTTACTTCTGGATCGAAGAGCAATGTTGATTTCGACTCAAATATATATGATTTATGCTCTCACCCAGCTCGTACCGGCACAATTCAACAATAACCAGAACGTTATGATTTATATACTGATGGGATTAGGATTGATCATCATATTTTTTGGTACCTTCTGGTACAAAACTCGGCGTCTCATTTTTGGTTTTATGTCCGGCACTGCGTTTAGTCACTATGTCCCGGAATTCGTACAGCTCGACAACAAACCAAAATAACTTACTCGACGGTTGCTCATAACTTTTTACGCGGTATTTCCATTACAAATAAACTCGCAATAATCAAAAAGCACGCCACCCATTTAATGAATAAATTAAAGTAATCCATGACCAGCTAAAAGATGAGATGCTGAATTTCTATTTGCTTTAACTCGATAACAAACCAGCAGTCATCCAGTTTGGCCCGAGTTAATGATTGAGTCATGAGTGCCTGAATTATCCTTGGCTTTAAATAGAGGTGTCTTAGATCAAATGGAACTGAACGAGAAAAGTAGTAACTTCCATCCTTTAAGTAGGTGTACTGGGGGTGTTTCAATGTCCTCATTAATGTCAACTCCATTCGTAGTCGAGTGATAAAACTCGTGACTATTCAAAGGGTTAGAGCAATGTTGAGTCCAATAATGGCGCACCTGGAGAGCCGTTCAGCTCCGTAAGCCTGCGTCAGATGACCTTGAAGTCACGGTGAACACTCATGTTACACACCTTTGGTTGAGACTCAAAGGCGTTTGAATGTCTACTGAAATGTCTACTCAGCTAGACCTTTGGTCCTTCACCCGCTAACCTCCGTTGACTCAAATCGTCCATCAGGCTGACATTACCGTAGGCCCAGTTGGTCAATGGTCCCCCGGGGGGGGTATTCTGGTCCTCTTGAATTACATTAGTACCTGCCCAGATACATCAGAAGGTATTACTGAAGTTGGCTTGCGGTCGGCCTTAGGTGTTGCCTCGATCGTGAGACTAAAGAGGCTGGCCGGTGTGCAACGAGTTGCTCAAGGACACCTCGAGCAATTCTTTGATTGATCTCCTTTGTGGCTCTCTAAGCGCCTTTAAGTATTAGGCATGCATTGGTAGCACTAATTAAAGATCGTTGCTCTAAGGACGTTTTAGGAAGTATAAGGGGTATCCTAGTGTTAACTGGAGGGGATTTACTGGCTTAGTAAACCGATAAAGTGCGCCGAGGTAGGTGCTTAAAGTACATATAATAATATACCTACCGGTAATGGAAGATGGTAACTTAAGTTCAATCATTAAGGTATTAACATTAAAGTTTAATCATTAAGGTATTACTACCAAGTATTACCATCAAGCAAAGCATTGGTAGTACCTAAGTATCACGGTGGGAGGTACTTAAGCCCTATGCATTGATTTCTCAATTAGTCTACATTCGTACCACCTAGAGTGGCTACCTCAGTGATCATTAGTCGTATCTTTAGGCCCTTTATGATCCAACTGAAGGAGCCTCCATGTCAACCTTCACCATCGTCTTAACTCCATCCATATGTCTTGACCAAGTCTCTAGCATGACCTCTTTAGCCCACTCTGCGTGCTGCCTTTGGACTGCGATTGCATCATGCACAGGCAAGCATACGATGCCCTGTGGGTGCTTTAGTAGATTAAGTGACTCGTATAACAGTTGTAACACTACTGACTAAATTAGCCCAACCATAGACGCCTGAACCATAAGGGCTAATAGGTAGCTACAGAGCCAATTTAATCATGAACAGTTGTCCTGAAACAGGATAATTGTCTAGTTTTGACCACCTTGCAGTGTAAGTATAGCAACGTTCTTATCGAATTCTATAGCTAAATCCGTAAAGAATTCCGTAAAGAATTCCCAGTTACAATTGGGTACGGGGGGGAGGTATACCTGTAGCTACTCGCGTAGATACAGCCGATATACAAATAAGAAATTAATTGAGTTACACTTTAGACCGCTTCAGGCGTCGAATGTCACATAACTGAATCCAAGGGTTGGTGTGCCTTAGAGTCAACTGTAATGTCAAAAAAGTAGCGTGATAAAAATAAGGGTCATTTTATTGACTAATACTCAAATTAATGGATACTAATTTGAAATAACCCCATTAATAGTCTAGCTCATGAAACCTATATTTAAGCGCACCCCCTTAGCGGCAGGCATCCTACTAGCACTGAGCAGTCCCGTCTACAGTCCACAGGTTATCGCGGCCCAAGGTGATACAGCTGGAATTGAGTTTCGGGTGAATACAAGAGACT
>JBLHWR010000087.1:0-8839 GCA_047629275.1 Gammaproteobacteria bacterium | reverse complement strand
GATTGAAACGGCAAAAGCCAATGGGTTGGAACCTTATGACTATCTTCACACTGTTTTAAAGCATATTGCTGCCGCCGATACGGTTGAAAAACTTGAAGCGTTGTTGCCTTGGAATATTAATAAGGCGATGCTGACGCCATAGGCTGATTTATTGGCGCTTACCGTTTATGCTTCCTATACTCTGTAAAGAAACAACGTGGGATGCAAATTTCCCTCGTGGTCCCTTATTTGGAGTGAAGGGGCACTGAGTTTTCTCCGTAAGCACGTCGATTTACCGTTAACTTATGAATACAGCGGATAGCCCATATGCCGCTGAGATAATCGCGTTAGCGGGTATGGTGTACAGCAAAAATTTTCGCAAGGGGAGCTTTGTTACGCCAGCCATAACTACGGAGGTTTCCGCGAGCACTGGAATAGGGCGGCTGAGCAAAAGAGACCAAGGTCCCCAGCGTTGTAACCAGTTGCTGGTAGTTGATTGATTCGTTTTATTATTATCAGTTTTCTCTATTGAAATTGAATGACCGCAGCGCCCTAAATAGTAACCTAGTAGGCAACAAATACTCATCCCGACAAATATTAATATGCTACCTAATAGGGCTCCAAAGGTTAATGCGGCGGCTAAACTGACGAGACTCGATGGGGTTGGCAATATAATGTCAGCCGCAAGCAAACCTACAATCAGCAGCCCGATAAGTGTTAGTGATGCGTTGGAGCTTGTGACTCTATGCCAGTAGGTAAGTAATGTTTGTTCGAACATGAAGAACGAAACAAGTATCAATGCGATTAAGCTAACAGTAATAACGACAAATCTTAAAATAGCTTTTCACCTCGGTATGTAAGTTGCAACAGTAGAGTATCTCCGTTAATGGGGTTGCCAATGCTGTGGCTGTAACGTTTGGAGAAAATGTTTTTCCATTGCGCGTTCATCTGCCAGTTCTGACTAAATTGCCACCTTAGCCCTAAGTCACTGACCGAATAGCTGGGTAAGATAAGATCTGCAGTAGGGATACTGCTGTCGAGACGTTTATCGATATAGAGATTTTTTGCCCAAATAGATAAACGATCATTTAATTCATAATTAGCCTGAACTCCTGCTCGATAACGAGGGCGCTGCCGTAAGCGCTGAGTGCTACCCACAATATTATGCGAGTTGTAGCTTTGAAACACATCAATCGACCATTGTTGACGTTTATAACTAATGGTTGATTCAACTCCATTGATACGTACCTTATCGCGGTTTATCAAGCTCGGTGGTGGGCCAGCGTCAAAGTCAATTAAATTTTCATATTCATAAAAATAGGCGTTGTGCTTTGCTGTCCAATTGCCTTTGTTAACTCGGTGACCTATTTGCATTGATGATGCTGTTTCATCAAGTAAGTCTGTGCTGCCAATTAATGGATCAGCAAGCGCATAAATGCTTGCTTGTTTGAAGCCTTCGCCCAGCGTTGTATAAATCAACTGTGTGTTGTTGTCGAAAGCATAACTAAGCGATAAACGAGGGCTAGTTACTGTGTCTGATTCGGTATCCACAAGCCCTGCACTGAGCACCGTTTTAAACTGTGGGCTTAAACTAAGTTCAAGCGATTGGGTAAAGCTTATAGCCTTTCGTTTTAGGTCAAAATCAGTTGGGACTTGAAAAAAAGAAAAATCCAATTGGCCGCTTTGCTGACCTTGTTCTTGCTCCCAGGCCAGCGCTGTTCGCCATCGTACCGATTCAGTCAGTTCTTTGCTGTAGCGCGCTTCGATTGAGGTTCGTGCGTAGTCGGTTTGTTCAATGATTTCTGGCAAACCAAACGGGTCGCGAAGGCCTGGTGCAATTGTCGGTGAAGAACGGTCTTCGGTTTGATTGAAAAAGCTGCTATTGATTTCAAATAAATCCCCAGAGCTGGTTTGAAATGCATAATGTGCTGCTAGGTGATTTATTTTACCTGTTCGACTTTCGAGTTCATCAGATGTGGCAAATATACTTCCACCACTATCGTCGGGAAATGCTTGGCTGTTGTAGCGTTGGTGTCGGCCGACTACTTGTAATCGGTGTGCATCTAACCATTGCCAGTTGGCTTTCATGCCGAGTTCGTCGCTTTCATATAGGCTACCTTCAAAGGCAGACTCGGGTCGTTCTCGTATTACTGAAAAGGCCAGATTGTCGCCAGCAAGAAACGCAGAAGTAACTTCGCCACCGTGGCTATCAATTTCCACGGCTGCTTCAAAACCCGAAAGACGGGTTACGATGTTAATGACGCCTGCAAGCGCTTGTGACCCATACAGTGCACTTGACGCATCGGAAATGATTTCGATGCGTTCAATAATTTGAGCATTAATACTACTAATATCAAATGCGCCACCGCGTGTATTGGTGGCGTTATTGATGGGGACACCGTCAATGCGAACTTGTGTGAAGTTCGGGTCAGCTCCACGCAAGAATAAACCGTTAAAGCTGCCTCGTCCGCCATTCTGGTTTATTGATATTCCAGGTACTTGCTCTAAAATGGTTGCCAATGAGGCGCTTCCAAATCGTACAAGTTGTTCACGGCTAATTACTATTGCTTCAGGTGGCAGGTTCGTAGTCACTTCACTGGCTGGTAAGCCGATGATATAGAGTGTTTCAATGTCATTTGCTAGCGAGTCGTTCGTCAGTATACATAATGTGACGAACCCCGCTAACAGAGTGGTACGTATATATCTCATTTGAGAGTCTCCCAATGCTAAGCTTGACGCATGCTTCTACTTAAAGCGTCCAAGTCTGTTTTCTTGTTGGCATCATTATAGTTACTTTTGGCTTGCGAAGTGGTGTCAACGCCATCCAAAAAATCATACAAAAGTTTGCGTTCTTTATCGGTCATGTCACGCGTAACAGGCATGTACAAAAAACTTTCAAAATTTGCAGGGTCGGTTAATTTTTTAATGACGCTTGCATATGCCTTAACCTGTACAGGGTCTTTTAAATCCAACCAATTATCCATGCACGGTGCCATGGCGTTCCAATTAGAAAGGCAATAGTTATAGACGTTCTCCCAGGTAGGCGCTAGTTCGGCAATAGCGTCATTACCAGGTAATGTCCGTAGATACATATAAGTCGTTACTTGCGTTGAAATTTTTGTTGGCATAGCTCCGGATGGGTTAGGCACAAATATAAAACCTTCGACTTGGCCTTTAGTTCCTTGTACCGTAAAAGTAGCAATGCCGTTTGCATCTGTCAGTTGCTGCGTGCTAACTGAAGAATTCGGGTCGGTCATTGCAACGGGTACACCACTGCCCACTGGTACGCCTTTATCTAATACTAGAACGTCAGTAGTGGTGGTTTCGCCAAAGTTTATATAAAAATTAGGGTCGTTGGGAATTGCTCTAAAAGCAACTTCACTCAGGTATTGTGTTCCACTTGAATCCGATAGAGAAAGCTCACCCCGTTGTGCTGCATCGATTTGTTGTGATGTTAGTGGCAAGGTGATAATGCCGGAATTAGCTTCGTACGCAGCCTTGTCATAGAGTGTGTAAGGAATGTCGGTAAGCTTGGTCGTTGTTCCACTTGAATCAGTGGCATTTAGCGCTAGCGTACCTAGGTTTAGCTTGGTTAATGCGAGGTTAGTTTCAGGAATGCTATTGGACAAATCCAGACAGATCGAGGTATCGCCTAATCGCGCATGTGCCGTTGCAATAGTTGCCTCGCTTGCAATAGTTGCCTCGCTTGCAATAAGTGCCTCGCTTGCAATAAGTGCACGATCACCAGGCTCATGAATTGGCTCACCTTTGCGCCACAAGCCGACCACTCCAGTAATGTGGCTACGTGCTGGGTTAGGTTGAAAACCGCCGCCTGCGAGTTTTTTCACAAGTTCGGTTTCACGAGCATTGATATCAGAGGATTCATCAGCTCCATAATAATGAGTGGAGTAGGCATTAAATCGTACGGTAATCCCTAATACATCATCATCTTCGAGTGCGGTTGCCAGAGCTTGAAGGGCTGGAGAGTCATGAACATCTATCTGTAGGCCATCTTCTTTGGCAAAAGCTGTTTGCCAGTTCACTGAGGCTACACTTGCGGCAAAGTTATAGACAGTTCGAGGTAATCGTGACATATTAATATAGCGAGCAGTCATTCGATGACTGCGTGGAGCCGAGATTCTACAACTGCCTTCTATGCCTAGCGACAATTGATCAAAAAACAATTGTGATGAATAAGATCCATAAGGTTCGAGGTCAACCAACATGCCTTTAAAGCTGACTGGCCCACCAACGAAAGGGTCGCTGACCACACCATCGCCAAGGTCAACACCACTTACCAAAGTGTCGTACATGACTGAGCGATGAGTGCCTTGAGGGTTCCAAATACCCTTGCCTTCTAGTATATTTGGTTTGCTTGGGTCAACTGGGTGGCCGTCATTGTAAACGGCTTCTTTAGTGATCACACTTTTTCTAAAATCATCTACTGATTCTTGTTGTTCAAACACCGTCCATGCGGTGCCTTCATTGTAAAACTCGGGGCGATTATTGGTAACGATGGGATCCCAAGAAATCTCACCACCAAATATAATTCTAGGGGTTTCTAATACGCTCATGACAAGACTCCTTTTAGTTTTTGTTGCTAGTAATTATTCGTTGATCCGCGGGTAGGTAGACAAATGCTGGTCCTGCGACTTGGCCACTTTTCATGGGTGTCTGAAACGCTTTAATTGCCGCCATACGGATGTCAAACATCGATTGAACACCGTTGCCAAGCTGTCCATCATTACTGTTAAATGCGTACTGTAAATGATCCACCATTTCACTGAATGCAACATTGCAGGCTAATTGAGAGGCTTGCACATCGATTGATTCATTCGAGAAATCATAACTCTCAGGGTCACTGATAGCAGGGTAGACAGCGGTCCAGTCAACTCCAAGAGGTTCGCCCCAAGCATAGTCGCTAGGGTCGTCACCGGTTTTAACCAGAACTTGATTCCTAAACAGTTCTTCAAAACGATAGTAGTGTGCTAATTCACTGTTTAGGTCCAGCGGGTTTTTATCATTGGGTGAACCTTCTCCTTCAGATACAATTTCTTCAATGGCACGATGTGCATCAGCGTAATTGTTTATGGCAAAGATCTGTCCTTGAAAGAATTGTCGATCATCTACTTGATGTCGATTTGCTTGCCATGCATCGGCGGGTAACTGTGAAAGGGCGGTATCAAGGCGAGCATAAAATTCTCCAATGGTAACTCGTTCTTCAGTTTCTGCCAGTTTTGCCATTGTCAGGTCTGGAAACTCAGGAGGGTCAACTGGCTC
Organism: Gammaproteobacteria bacterium; assembly: GCA_047629275.1. Lineage (GTDB taxonomy): Bacteria > Pseudomonadota > Gammaproteobacteria. The sequence goes on along the minus strand of JBLHWR010000087.1, from coordinate 3,580 downwards.
CTCAATGTTCATGCCTTGCTGCATAGCTTGTTCAGAAAATGGATATAAGTGCACAATGAGTGGTTGGCCATGATCCTCACCAATATCGCCAGGAAGTGGACCTGGAAATGTGGGGGCTGTAATCGCTGGTGCTCCGCCAATCGCATTCATGATGTTGCATGCTAGGCACATGTGCACCATTTCTTCGAGCGCAATGGACTTAACAAGATTCATTGCAGCAGAGTTTTTACCCTCTTGAATTGACATTAATGCGTAAAGATAAGGTGGCAAGGTTGCGAACTCAACATCAATAGCTTGTTGTACTGCCAAGCGTACGTTATTGATATCCCCAGATAGGGCACTCCATTGCAAGTAAATCATATAAATCCCTCTTTTTATTAGACTGATGTATAGTGTGTCATGAATTTCACCAAACTGACATAACTCATTTGGACTAGTGCAGTTTATTTGAAAGAGTGCTTCAATGAGTGTGAACTAACTAATTTGAGAGAATGCCATGAACGTTCGTTATCTTCTGATAGTAACTGCTTTTATTAGTTTAAATGCGCTTGCAGACGATGCAACCTATGAAACCTACGGTGTACATAATTCACCCGATGTCAGCCCATGCGCCAGTAAAAATTGTGTATATAAACGTGGAGAAGGGGAACCGTCGGACCCAATCTATCCTGAGTATTGGATTTCTGATTGGGCCATGTATGTGGTCTCTAAAAATTATGAGAAATTTCCACCGCCTTATCAAGGGAAACCTCCAGTAGGTTTAAAAGAAGGCCTTGATTATCATACCTCCTATGGTACTACATACTATGACTCTACTTGGAAAGACCCCTCTAGTGGCAAGCAAGAAGGGGCTATGATGGAACATTATGTAGAGCGTTGTCTGCCAATCTTTGCGATAGAAAATAGCTACACGTGCTCGTTTATCTCGCTTGGTGATACCGCCTTTTTTATTGCGGGAAAAGGCAAACCATCGTGGATGCCGGATATTTGCCTGTTTTCAAATTTTAATCATCCTCCACGACGCAACTTTATTGAGCATTTGCCGTATAGCTCTGGTGACAGTGAACGCATCGGCGATGGTGGCCAAGCGTATTCATTTTGGGTCGACCACAAAACCGGTAAACCTATTCAGACGGGTGTTGTGCCAGGCCGAACTGAAGACATGGCAATTATGTTCGGCTATGGCTTTCAGAAAATTGGTGGCGTCGTTCAGCCGCAGTCTTTTTATTTTTCAGGATACCCATTGCCACCAGCGAATGCCCCCATAGTAAGCCAAAATTATACGGACTTTCGTAGCGAGCAACCTGATCCTGAGGATACTTGGGCATTAGTCTCAAACTTAGACCCAAGTTCACTTGAAAAGTGTCAGTTGTTTAACCCTCCTCAAGCCTTAAAAATGCAATTAGGTGAGCAGCAATGGGCGCCCACTTGGGCTGATATTGGCCGAGCTAAAAAACACTCAATACCAAACGAAAAGGCAGAGTAATGCTAAATTTAATTTCGACTTGGCCGTTAAAGAATGGCTGCCCGCAGGAGTTATTAAACGTATTGAATGCCATGCCTGCGAAAATTATCGCAGGTGAGATTGGTGCGATTAGTTATGCCATTAATTTTCCTGCGAATAATCCGATGAGCGAAGCATCAACTTTGTCTTGCACGACTAAGGCTGACGTTTCTGAAATTGTCTTTGTTGAGAGCTATGCTGATGTAAGCGCATTCAAAGCGCACTTAAATGGACCTTTGTTCACAGCCTTTCGAGAGCAAAATTTACAGTACTTCAAAGAAGACCCAACGAAACCCGGTTGGCCGATAACACAAACTGTGTTTCTTGACCCAATTGCGTCGCAACATAAATAGAATGTCTCTGACAATAAATACAAAAATATTGTCAGGAAATTTTTTAGAATATGACCAGCGATTAAGTTGAACTGTCTAAAGACTAAGCTGGACAGCCATAGTGTAGTGGTCAAGTAATATTGGCCGCCGATTTAGATGAGCTAATTTATAAAGCCTAAATTATTTAGTAGGGGTTTCTGGTAATAATTTAATCTATAAGCGTTAGCGCTGAACCCGTATCGTTTAATTTGCTTTCTTGCCGAGCTGTCACCATAGCAATTACACTTGCTAATGGCTTCGTCGGGCAATAAACTTACTAATTCAGAAACCTAGGTGGCTTTGGTTAACAACTTTATTACTCGATTTTCTGGTTTGTCAAAAGCAATTTTTGATTAAGTTAACAACTTTATTCTTTTTATACTTACACGGCGACTAGTAAAATCAATAGGTTGTAGAGCACTCAGTTAACAACTTTATTACTTTTCCACAGAACTCTCAAATAGTAAGAAATTAAATGTTTTCACCCAACACAGAGCTGAATTTGAAAGTATCATTATTAGATCTGATATATTAATTCAGCAGATAGTCCGAAAGGCGCGACAGGCTAATAAAGCTGTGGCTCCTTTGGTTAAGTTTTTCCATGCTATCCTCGATAACCTCAGTAATGCTACTGGAGCGGATGAGGTATTAGTAGAGCTAAGTAAATCATCAGATTTTTCATATCTAAATTTGGATGAGCTGCATCAAAACGAAACAGTTTCGCCTTCATTTTCAAAGTCGACGAAAAGCGCGGCATATATTTCTGAGGCAATTAAAACGGCTCAAAAATGCAAAATATGTGGAGCGATTCTTCACCAAAAGTCTATCTCAATTGATCATAAAATTCGTAAAGAAGATGGTGGGACTGGTTCGCTGGCTAATGCACAGCTTTCGCACCCATATTGTAACAGCACCTATAAAAACTAGAATCATAACAAGGTTGTAACCTGATGCAGTTTGCTACGCTCCATTTTGCGGTGGCTTCGCTATTTTACCGCAAAACCACACTACACAAACCGCACAGGTTACAACGGCGTTATCGGAATTTAAAATGACTGTTATGGGCAACTTTCTGCCTTTTCGCTTACATTTGTTTGAATTCGTGAAAAGGCTGTAGAATCCTCACAACGGTTTTTTAAATAAAAGGGATCAGACCAGATTACGTCTCTATTTAACCTCAACGAGTAATCTGACTCTTATAAGGTATTGTTGTTGATGTAATTATAAGCAAACTAACTATACGGAGATTTGAATGGCAGCTGTTTTGAATTACGTCCTAATTGATCTAGAAAATATTCAACCTAAAAATCTTGGTGTTTTAGCTGGACATGACTTTAAAGTTTTGGTTTTTGTTGGCGAAAAACAATCAAAAATTTCCTTTGATCTAGCCGTTGCAATTCAAGGGCTCGGAGCAAATTCGGATTACATTAAGATTAATGGCAATGGTCCAAATGCGTTGGACTTTCACATTGCATTTTATATTGGTGAGTTGTCTCAGAGGCACGAAAATAGCTACTTTCATGTAATCTCGAAAGACCGAGGATTTGATCCTTTGATCAAGCACTTAAAATCTAAAAAGATACGAGCTCAAAGACATATAGACATAGCAGATATACCGCTTTTAAAAGTGGTCAATGCAACATCAATGTCTGAACGTGTCGATGCCATAGTTGATTTTCTGGTCGCTAGAGGAACTGCCAAACCC
>JBLHWR010000086.1:0-8932 GCA_047629275.1 Gammaproteobacteria bacterium | reverse complement strand
GCTTGCACGTATGGATGCGCCTGATTTTACTAACTCTAAAGAAGCACTCCAGTGGATGAACGGCAAGAACGTCGCTGTACCTAAAGGCGCTTGTACTGATCGTTTTGCATTGGCTGTTTTTGAAAAAGCCAACATCAAGCCAGCCAGTTATTTAAACCAAAACATCGAAGTCATAACGAGTGGATTTCGTGCTGGTAAACTTGATGCTGCGGCCATTTGGGAGCCAACTGCCTCACGCCTTGTTGAAGAAGGTCTTGCAAAGCGGATTGCATCTGGTGCTTCAGTTGACGAAAATGATGGTGGTTTCATAGCAATGCGTGGTGACCTTATTGAGCAACGTCCAGACGTTGTTAAAGCTTGGTTGAATGCAGAGCTTGATGCACAGTTGTTCATGGCTGATCCAGCTAATACTATGGCGGTAGTCAGAATGGCTGAATCACAGACCACTGGTTTTACTGAAGAAGTGCTGTGGAAGTCATATGCAGGCGCTTATTCAGATGCTGAAGGTGGAACACCAGTAAGGATTGAGCTTGCATTTGGTATTACTCCAAAAGCTCAGGCTCTTATTAAGAAAGCAACCACGTTCCTACATAGTATCAAAACTATCAATGTTGATACTCTTCGAGATGGCGCTGTCATGACTGAATTTACAGAGGCTATATTGAAAGAGCGTGGACTAACGGCCCCTATTGGTGAAGTACGTGCTGATGACGGTCCTTTTCCAGGGTAGTTGACGTCTAATATTCACTAAAATTTCTATTCTTCGTCGGGTTATTAAAGACGGCGAAGAATAGAGTTATATTGACAAAGTACTCAATAAACGTAGTTAGTAAGCAAAAAAATAATAAAAATAATTAATAAGTTAGAAGTAATTAAATCAATTAGTCACCCAACACAAATAGTGTACTAGTTACCATAAAGTCATTCATAAGGACTAGGTAGCTTTTTGCCATGACATGAGTACTTATATGTACACTTCGAGGATATTATGAACACAACAAGCTTAAAGGCTTCAGAAATGACCGGTACGGCTTTGACCATGTACCGAATTTCTACTTGGTTTAAAAGCCCAAAACCCTACCTTATGTTGGTTGGTATCGGCTTTATACTGGCAGTATGGTACTTATTCGTTGAGGTATGGCAATTACCTCGGTTTGAGGATATGCCGGGTTTAACGGAAGTAGTAATTGAATATTTTAATCCTGATCCAATATATGGGTTATCGGTTTTTACGCCAGAGTATTATACACATATTGGTATTAGTCTTAGACGAATTGCCTATGCTTTTTTCCTTGCGACTGTGCTTGGAGTGCCGCTTGGTTTATTTTTAGGCTGGTCAAAAAAGTTTCACGAATTCATTTTCCCTCTTTTTGAAGTGCTTCGTCCTATCCCAATTCTAGCTTGGGTTCCACTAGCCATTATTATGTTTAGTGGTTCTGAGACTCCAGTAATATTCTTGACTTTTTTGGCTTCATTTTTTGCCACGACGTTAAATACAATGTTGGGTGTTCAATCTATTGACGAGTCTTATACCCGTGCGGCTCGCTGTCTGGGTGCTAATGGTTGGCAAACGTTCAGACATGTCATTGTACCGGGAGCAATGCCGTATATCTTTACTGGTTTACAAATTTCAATTGGAGTTGCCTGGTTCTCATTAGTGGCTGGAGAAATGGTGTCTGGTCAGTTTGGACTGGGATACGTCATTAATACCGCCTACACAATGGTTACTTATCCTACGATCGTCATCGGAATGATTACGCTGGGTGTGACTGGTTTCGTAACCAGTACAATGGTTCGTATGGTTGGAGACTTCATGATGCAATGGCGAGTCCGTGAACTTGCTTTAGGAGACAACTAATGAGCACCGCAATGAATACAGATACTAACTCCCAGACAATTGTCACTAAGGGTGCGATTCGTATCGAAGATGTCGTAAAGGTCTATGATCCCGATGGCGCTGCCGTAATGGCTGTGGATCACTGTTCTATTGACATTCCAGGAGGGGAGATATGCATGATTGTTGGCCCATCTGGTTGTGGAAAGACAACTTTATTGAATGCTATTGCTGGATTTCATGGAATCACTTCAGGAGAAATTTATCTAGATAATGAGCTACTGTGTGGCCCAGGTAAAATGCAAGCCGAGCCCGGTTCAGACCGTATAGTAGTATTCCAAAACGGCGCCCTATTTCCTTGGAAATCTAACCTTGAGAACGTTGTTTTCGGACCCATGATGGAAGGTAAGCTGAGTAAAAAAGAAATATACGACAAAGCTATCAATATGATGGCAGATGCAGGACTTGGTGGTACAGAGCACAACTTCCCTGGAGAAGTGTCTTCAGGTCTTCGACGACGTGTGGAGATTGTTCGGGCATTAATGCTCGACCCAAAGGTATTGTTATTTGATGAGCCTTATAGAGCGCTTGATTCACTGACTAAATCTGTAATGCATGAAGCCTTATTAGACATTTATTATAAGAACAAAGTCACAATTTTCTTTATAACTCATGATCTAGAAGAAGCAATATTTCTGGGACACAGACTAATAATTATGTCTTCCAGACCGTGTAAACCGAAAAAAATAGTTGAAGTTGATATTCCACATCCTCGGGATTACAGCGTACTCACTAGCCCAAGGTTTCGTGAATTGATGGCAGAAGCAAAAGGAGTCGTAAATGAAGAGGCTAAGAAAGCCTTTGAAGCCGGCGAAAAAGAGGGGTAATAAGAAATGGATATAACTAAATTAAAAGATAAAATTTTAAGTAGGGCATTCTTCCGTGGCGTTATTGCTATCGGTATATTTTTACTGATTTGGGAAGTAGGTGCGCGTTTTGAATCTTGGTACGGATATCGCGTCCCTTGGATTGGCCTCATACCAGCACCAACGGCTGTATTTGAAAGCTGGGGCGGTCTAATAGGTGACCCTAGTTATTGGATGAGTTGGCAAATGAGTTTTATGCGTGTAATGGGTGGATTTATTGCCGCTATGATTCTCGGTATACCTTTTGGTCTGTTTATGGCGGTGAATCGTACTTTCCACGACACGGCTTTCCCAACATTTGAAATCTTACGGCCTATACCGCCTCTCGCTTGGGTACCGGCCTCTATTATTTTTTGGCCGACTGCGGAATTGTCAATTGCTTTTGTAACCTTTCTAGGTGCTTTCTACACCATTGTTATCAACGTACTGGGTGGTGCTAAATCGATCAATAAGCAATTCCTTCAAGCGGCACAATCAATGGGTGCTTCTCAATGGGATATTTTTAGACGCGTGGTATTTCCTGCTACCTTACCCTCAATCGTTGTTGGATCCGCAGTAGGAATGGGTATAACTTGGGAAGTAGTTGTTGCGGCTGAAATGATTTCTGGTGGTGGTGGATCTGGTGGTGCTGGTGGTGGCCTTGGGTTCTTTATCTGGAACTCCTATGTTGGTGGATCGTATGAACAGATTGTTGTCGGCATGATTAGTATCGGTATTGCTGGTTATATTAGTAGTGAAATGTTACGTAACCTTGGTGGCTTTTTGACACCTTGGTTGAAAACAAGATAATTGGATATGAGTACTATGAATCAGGAAACTGTAAAGCCAAAAGTTGAACTTAGATCGCAAAATAGCAGCGAAATAGTTTTAAATAATGTGAGTAAAGTTTATGGTGGTGGCCCTTTTGCTAAAGAAGTCATAAAGGATTGCTCATTTACTATAGAAAGCAATAAGCTCACTGTGATGATTGGACCATCGGGTTGCGGAAAAAGCACATTAATACAATTAATTGCTGGCTTCGAAACACCCACTAGTGGCGCGATAACAATGAATGGGAAGCCAATAACGGGCCCAGGTAAAGACAGATTGGTCTTGTTTCAAGAATCTGCGTTGTTTCCATGGATGACTACTTATGACAATATCATGTATGGCCCAAGGGCACGTGGTGAAGGTGGTAAAGAGGCAACTGAACTAGCTGATTTCTTACTGAATAAAGTTGGACTGGAGGCATTTAGAGATAAATATCCCTCGCAACTTTCTGGTGGTATGCAAAGACGTGCTGAACTAGCGCGGGCTATGATTAATAAGCCAGAAATCATGATATTGGATGAGCCCTTCAGAGGGTTGGATAATATGTCCAAAGAATTGATGTGGGAATACTATGCTAATCTATATGAAGAAGATCGTAATACGAATTTCTTTATAACCACTGATATCGACGAAGCTATTTTCCTTGCAGACCGTCTTATAATAATGACTAATTTACCCACTCAAGCTCGGCATGTAATTGAAATTGATATACCTAGGCCAAGAAAGATTGAGGATATCTTTGCCAACCAACGGGCTAATGATATCAAGAAGGAAGTCATGACCCTACTGCACGAAGAGGCTATGAAATCATTCTCTGGTGGCAGTAAAGCGGCCGCTGATTTTCTTGAGGCTTATTCGAAACGGGCTGAATAAAAGGTTTACTGCAATTATGTTGATAGATTTTATATTAAGCAGAGAAACTGTAATAACACTAGCAATTATTGGTGGTGTTTTTTCTATGATAGTCAGCTGGTGTCGGAAAAATGGAAAGGCATCAGAGCAGGTCATTAAGTGGATGAATAAGATCTCTTATATTTGCATGAGTGTTAGTATTTTTTTATTTATTGCTGCAGGTCTTTTTGGCACCAGTTAATATTTTTATGACAATTAATCATTATTTGAATGATGTTAGGTCTCGTAAAAGGAACTTTCGAGGCCACATCATAGTTGATTGCCATGTTTTTTAAAGAGTGGGGTCTAATATTTTTAATTGGCGGGAGATTGTAAATATTAGATAATTAAATCTAATCTTAATACTGGAGGGGAGTAATCATCGCTACAAAGACTGAAAAAATCGGCATTTTACTGCTTGACGGTTATCCGATGATACCGTTCAGTTGTGCTGTTGAAACTTTGCGAACAGCCAATCGGTTATCGAATAGCTGTTTATTTGAGTGGCAATTTTTTTCCACAAACAATTCATCAGTAGAGTCCAATATTGGTATTAAAATTCCTACGCTACCACTGTCAGATGCTAGGGATCTAGAGACTTTGATCATCTGCGCCTCAGAAGATGCTCAACACTTTGATGATACATCAACAATCAATTTACTTAAGAAATTGGATAAGCAAGGTGTAAATCTTGGTACGGTAAGTTGGGGTAGTTTTATTCTGGCTAGGGCTGGATTACTTGATCACTGTCGTAGCACTATTCACTGGGAAAATATCCCTTTACTGAAAGAGGCATATCCTCAGCTAGATGTGACCTTTACACTCTATGAAATAGATAAAAAGCGCTTTACCTGTTCAGGTGGCACGGCAACACTCGACATGATGCTTAAATTAATTGAGTACCAGCATGGTCGCTGCTTGGCTCAGAAAATTTCTCAGTATTATCATCACGATAGGATCCGTAGTGGCATCGATTCACAACAGATGGCTGGAAGACTAGATTTGGCAATGAATGCACCGATATTAATAGATGTAATAAACGTTATGGAAGCCAATATAGAAGTCCCTCTGTCACTCAACGAGATTGCTAAAAAATGTAATCTCTCGTTACGTCAAATTGAACGTCTATTTCATAAGCACCGTAACCGGACGCCTAGTCAATTTTATCTGGCTTTGCGGTTATCGCATGCAAAACAGCTAATACTCAATACTAATCGTAGTGTCATCGATATCTCGATCGCTTCCGGCTTCGAAACTCAATCTTACTTTTCCTACAGCTACCATAAGTTATTCGGTAGTACGCCACGCGGTCATCGCACAAAGGTCGCCACCGAACTACAAAGCTAAGGCTATCGGCGACCGGTACGAGGAAGCACCACTCGAAATGAAATAATGGGGCGATAAACTTTCCCTTGGCTGCAATTAACACTGTGTCAATGGGCGCAGCGCTGTCATAAATCATCGTTATAGTTGCGGTGTATTGCGAGCGATCAAATAGATTGTCAGTATCCTCAGTAGTACCAATCATCTCTATTTTCTCGTTACGATTTCAAAAATGAAATTTAATAAAAATGATGTGAATGCATTCCTTGCATGCATGATCTTAAAGGTGCTACAAGGGGCACAATGCCTAGAAAAAACTTATCACTGCTCGCTACCTGCCAGGGACTCATGTTGTCCTGCACCTCATTGACGATAGCAACCTCTGCGCTGGTTGGAGTCGTGCTCGCGCCTACTCAGGCACTGGCTACATTGCCACTTGGGCTGACTTATGGCTGTATGATGCTGATGATGATACCAGCATCTCTGTTTATGCGTCGCTATGGACGCCGGGCTGGATTTACATTGGGTGGCTGTGCTGGAATGATTGGTGGCGCAACATCGGCTGTGGGTATCTACAGCAGCAGCTTTTCGCTCTTTTGTATTGGTTCTACTATCTTTGGAGTCGCGAGCGGGTTTGGACAATACTATCGGTTTGCTGCTGCAGAAATCGTCGATGAATCATATAAAAGTCGAGCGATCTCATGGGTATTATTGGGTGGGCTTGTTGCTGCTTTCATCGGTCCAAATGCGGCAAACCTAACACGCGATCTAATTCCTGATGCACTATTTAGCGCGTCCTATGCATTAGTCGTACTATTTAGTTTTGGCATCATAGTGACTCAATTTTTTATTAGGATTCCCCGCCCATCCGTAGAAGAGTCACGTGGCCATGAGCGCCCGCTTCGGCAGATACTCACTCGGCCTACTTTTTTAGTCGCGGTGCTTTGTGCAATGGTCGCTTATGGCACCATGACTTTACTAATGACAGTAACACCGCTAGCGATGCACGGTCGGGACATGGCCTTCAGCGCGACAGTACTCGTTATTCAATGGCATATTGTCGGCATGTTTGCCCCTTCATTTTTGACCGGCAGACTTATCGATCGCTTTGGTGTTTTAAAAATTATGTTTGCTGGTGCCATGATTCTTCTGACTTGTGCAGCGATCGCCCTGTCAGGGCAGTTGTATTCACACTTTGTTGTTGGCTTAGCTATGCTTGGTCTTGGTTGGAACTTCCTTTATATCGGTGGTACAACTTTATTAACGGAAGCTTATTTACCAACAGAGAAGGGCTTGGTGCAGGGCATTAACGAATTTATGGTGTTTTCGGCCACCACTTTGGCTGTATTTTCTTCTGGTTATTTGCACTATAAATTTGGCTGGGAAACATTAAACTATTACACCATCCCCGTGATTTTCATTACAGCCTGTATTATTGTGCTGCTTGGTTGGACTCGATATCGGAACCAGCAATTGCAGGTGGCGTAAATTTCGAGAGCACCCTATGGACTTGTTTGACCAACGGCTCGACCCACCTATCAGTATTCTACCGAAAGATGGTGCGGCCAATTATAATGGCGTCATATTCTTTGAAGAAGAGGCTCAATATTATTTGCAAACATTGCTCTATGACATTGAATGGAAAAATGACGAAGCCATTGTATTCAATAAAAGAATCGTTACTCAGCGCAAAGTGGCCTGGTATGCCGATAAACCACTCGACTACCGCTATTCGAAAGTAACCAGAACGGCATTGCCCTGGACACAGGTATTACTAAAATTAAAGGCAAAGGTCGAAGAAGTCAGTGGTGAAACATTCAACTCCTGCCTGCTCAATTTATATCACAGTGGCGACGAAGGTATGGCCTGGCATAGTGACAGCGAAAAGCAGTTAAAGCCAAACGGCGCAATCGCATCTGTTAGTCTGGGTGCAGAGCGCCAGTTTATTTTTAAGCATAAAAAAACTAAAGAAACGCATGGTTTGGTTTTGCAGCATGGCAGCTTACTAGTGATGAAGGGTATGACCCAAACCCACTGGTTGCATCGCTTGCCACCGACTAAAAGGTACATTCTCCAAGAGTCAACTTAACCTTCAGGATGATTAATGAACATTAGTTTAGGCCCGAATGCCGATCAAGCAGTTCAATGACGGTAATAATGAAAAAGCGTTAATTATTATTGTTTAGATTCAATTCTGAAGTGCATAACTTAAATCGGTATAAAAAACGGATAGCGGGTTGTAAGCTCATCTTATTTTTCTCCGGCAAGATGATGATGCGATGAAAACTTACTCCCAGCTATCCTATAGCGAACGATGCCAGATTTATGTTGTTAAAAGTTAAAAGTTAAAAGTTAAAAGTTAAAAGTTAAAAGTTAAAAGTTAAAAGAGCAGATCGGATTTATTGTGCAGATTAATCACCAAGAGATCAGATTCAAGACATATTGATCGATAGATAAGAGCCGCTAGTTTGGCAAACTCTGACACGAAAAAGCATACGAGAATGATGCACTTTTGATTTTTTCAAAATAGTGATGTAATAATATGGGTAGCACTGAAGTGAGGTGACTTAATGGATGTGGCAGAACGTATAAAAATATCCGTGATTTGTTCCGTATAAATAACTGATTGGAGTGGAATAACCTAAAATGACAACTGATAACATTAATCCAATTTCTGATGAAGAATGGCAGTTACGCTGTGATCTTGCGGCCTGTTATCGCCTGTTTGTCAAATATGGCTGGACTGATCTGATTTTTACCCACTTAAGCGCTCGCGTACCGGGTCACCCAGATCAATATTTGATCAACCCGTATGGATTGTTATTTCATGAAATTACCGCAAGTAATTTAATCAAGGTTGATTTTGACGGCAATGTAATTACGGGTGATTACCCCTTTAATGATGCCGGTCATGCAATTCACTCTGCAGTTCTCAAGGTGCGGCCTGATATCAATGTTGTTTTGCACAGCCACACCCGTGCAGGTATGGCAGTGTCTTGTATGAAGGATGGTTTTTTACCCTTGACCCAACATGCAGGAGAAGTAAGAGATTTACTTTGTTATCACAAATATGGAGTTGCCGACGATAACCCGGAGGAGTGTGACAAACTGGGTAAAGATCTGGCTAATAAGTGGTTAATGATTATGC
>JBLHWR010000085.1:0-8941 GCA_047629275.1 Gammaproteobacteria bacterium | reverse complement strand
ATCCAACAGTGGGCCTAATATGGTCTGGATCAATGGTCAAACTTATGAAGACGGTGAAAAAATAGATGACAAAATGCGTATCACAGTCATGGCCGGCAGTGAAATAAGAGTCAGAATTACAGCGCCAGACGGTAAGCACCATTTTGCCACTAGCGGCGAAACTATCGAGATTGCCTATCAGGCAGCTGTTGACAATTAATCATGTTAGGTAAGCAGAGCAAACGTCAGGCTGGGTTTGCGTTAATAATATTTTTGTTGGTGATGATGGGTTTAGGTGGCATTGCTTTAACTGGTTTCACACAAAATGTGTTAAAGCAGGTAGAAGGCAAAAGATTTACACATAACGAAAGAGTGTTGAAGGAGGCTAAGCAGGCGTTGTTGATGTTTGCCTATAATTATCCAACGACACATCCAGGACAAGGGCCTGGGCGACTGCCCTGTCCCTATGATCAAATACCTGATGGGACTAGTAATGGGTACTCGACAGGAGGCCCTTCTAATGCCATTTGTAATGATAAAGTTGGCAGGCTGCCCTGGGGGCATACCAATTTAGAACTGCCAGAGTTTAAAGATGCCGATGGCGAACACCTGTGGTATGCCGTATCGAAAGATTTTGATAATAACGCCACCCCCATTATCAATTCTGATACAAAAGGCACTATCAGCATAAAAGACCAGACTGGCAATATAATCTATGATGGTAATGTTTCAGGCATAGCCGCAGTCATCATCGCCCCGGGTTCAGCGATAACAATTGATGACGACGATAATGGTAGTCTAAATTACCAACAGGTTCGCAACCGTAACGATCCTACTGATCCTGTTAACTTTGAATCTAAAAACTTCCTCGACTCAGCCTATGGCGGTACAGCTTTAACCGAAAATAATTTTAGTTTTATTAATCCTATTAATCCTACTGATCCACTCAACGGTTTTATTTTGGGCCCTATACTAGATAGTAATAATAACCTGTTGATGAATGATCAAATTATCATTATTAGGGCGGAAGAAGTTATTGCGATGGCTGAAAAAGCGACCTTGCAGGCTTATCGCGATACAATAGATACCTATCAACAAAATATTTGGGGTAGCGTGTCTGCTAATTACAGATACCCCTGGCTAGACCCTTATGATAGCTCGGATGACTTAATGGCGATACCATCACCACTGCCAGTATCCGATCCGATCATTGGTAGAGTACCTTCAATATTTGGCGAATATTTTAATGGCACTGCTTCTGAGTCGATCAAAAGTCAGATTGAGATAGACATCCAATATGATGGTGTTACCTGGAACGAAATTCTTCCAATTGCCGATGTTAACTTCAATGCCTCGGGAGATTTAGAAACCAACTTTTCTGAATCGTTTACAAAGACTTACTATACATGGGATGGTCATTCATCAACTCCCGATGCCAATTCACCACAGGATGGTGTTTGGGAATTATGTGCAGGAACGGCCGGTACTGGCCCTAATGGGACTGGAAACGATGAAGACGATTGTAATCGAAAAACTGACGGTACCTTTAAAATTCCAGGGGATTTAAATTTGACAGAAAGTGATGTATGGCTTGAGGTTAAAAGGATCACACTGATATTTAATCAAACTGCTACATTTATAAACAACGATCTCATCGGCTTGCCGCCTCAATTTGAGGCGCCTAGCGGACTAAACCATGCCCTGGTATCTGCCGACTACAATAATAATTCTGTCCACCCAGATATTACTAACGAGATTGATGTCAATTTCAGAAGTAGTTTCGGTGCTCCGGCGCCTGGCCCAGCCTTTGGTGACAATCCAGCAGACAGGATACGTGTGGGTATAAGATATTACCCTGAATTACCAATTTGGATTCTGGATAATTTATGGCACGACAAAATAATGTTGGCTTATTCGGCTGCGTTGCAAGCTGATGCTGTTGATAACACTTGCGCGTTGCCGGTACTGCCGTTTACCGTTGCTACTAGTTTGACAAGTGACTATTGTTTGATATTAGAAAATTCAGGGGGTATAACCAACGATAAGGCTGCTTTATTATTTTCGGCAGGGACTGCTAACCCCAGCTTGGTTGATGATGGGGTGCCTGAAAATACCGGATTTGCTGATATTTTTGAAGGTGAAAATGCGACACCAGCGTATCCATACAGTGATATTACATTTTGGACTGCATACTATAATCCTGTATCTCCACCCCCAGACTATGTGCGCCTGGAAGCGAATTTAAAATTCGATCGCAGGCCAACCAACGGAAATGATGTCATTCTTGTTTTGGAACAGTAATCAATGAAAATAAAATGTAGATATGAATCCGGCTTTACCTTGATCGAAATCACAATTGTGCTATTGGTTGTGGCGATATTATTAGGGTACACCGTTGCCATGTTTCCAGTTCAGCAGGAGCTTCGGCAATATCGACAAGCAGAAGCTGAAATGAACGAAATTATCAATCAGTTAGTAGGTTTCGCGCAGATCAATGGACGCTTACCCTGCCCAGACAGCATAGCTGGAGCACCCACAGACTTCGATGGAATGGAAGACTTGGCAGGCGTTACCAGCTGTGATACTTTTTTCGGTTCTTTACCGGCTCGAACCCTTGGTATCGATGGTGACTACGATGGAGATGGACGTTTGTTGGACCCCTGGGGTCAGCCTTATGGTTATGCAGTCTCAGGTAGTGAAAATGGCACAGTCGGTACTAAAGAGTTTGTAGTACCGAATGAAATTAGAGCTGTCGGCTTAACAAATGCTATTCCCGACCTTGTTATTTGTGATGGTAGTGCCGCATTAGGTTCTGATACTGTTTGTCCTGTGGGTAGTAATACTGTCGCAGCTAATGTTGCTGCGGTCATTATTTCTACCGGCAAAGATAGGAATCTAAAGCAAGCTGTGGATGAAAACTCTACTATTCAAATTGAAAATATCGATTATTTCGATAATGGCTCCATCCCCATCGCCGATAGAGTGTTTGTCTCATCGACTCGCAGTGACGTTTCTGGGGCAGAGTTTGATGATGTCGTGAAGTGGATTTCGACGAATCAATTATTTACCAAGATGATCGAAGCCGACCAACTACCCTGATGCATCATTCCCCCAAATGCTGAAACAAATTAAAGCAAACCTTGCCCGCCTCGTTCTGACTGAGTTCCAGCTCGAAGTTAAACGCCCTTGCCATGATGGTTGACTGATACAACCCGATCCCCATGCCACTGCCCGATGAGACGGGTTGATTGAATAGGCTGGCTTCAATACTCGATTCGACGGGGCTACCATCGTCACAGACTGACAGTAAGATAATGTCTGAATTACAATATAACCGAACGTCTGCCTGACCGGTGGATGATTTTCTCATGGCATTGTTGATCAAGTTGTCTAATACGCTATCAAATAAATCTTCGGGTAAGGCGTGGTTGTTTGTGATTTCTCGATGAAATTGGATATGCCTGTTTGAGTCATGTTGCTGTTCGACTTTGTCCATCCACTCATTGGCACTGAGTAACTTAATTTCAGCGTCAAGCTTGGGTGCCTTTAGCTGCTTGAGTGTGTTTTCGAGTCGTGAACTAATGTGTGTTAAGTTTCTTTGAAGTAGCGCTTGTTGCTTTTCAGAGCCATAGTCAATCCCTAAAATATCGAGTGAGGTTTCGATCGATTGCAAAATATTTTTGATGTCATGGGTGAGCCTTGCGCCGGTATGGTGAATGGTTGCAAAGTGTTCTTGAGCGCGCATTTTTTCTTGATTCAGTTTAGCCAGATAAAATTGATAAGCCATCCGAATAAGTAAGGTGGTGTGTTGCTCAAGCGCAGTGCCGGGGTTAGAGGTAAAGTAAAGCTCAACACTAATGTCATTGTTGATCGTGTGTTCGATTCGGGTGCCTGTTTTTTCACCAGCGGAAACCATGCTGTTTTTAAAATTCCATTGGATCGCATTTAACCAGTCATTTTCGACCAAGTGTTCACAAGCGGCCTTTAGATAATCGTTTGGAGTGAGGTAGTGTTCTTCGATTAGGGTGGTGAGTGTATTGATCCAGGTTTCGAATGGGCCACCAATGGTCATGGCGTATCGGTTCCATAAAACGCCGATACCCGAATAACCAACACTAGGATTCCAAAACCAACTAATGCCAATAATAAGCGTAGAAACAATAAACAAATTTAACAAAAAGCCATCAATATACTCAACGCCATATAACGTATTAATGACAATCGCACCTAATAAAACGATGAAAATCAAAGTGGCGGTTAGCAAGCCATGCATCAAATCGACTTGGCTACGGCTTTGTGTTTTATGATCTGAATTAGTGGCAAAAAATAACAGTAAAATCGGTACTAAAATGAGCATTTGCATATACTCTAAAAATAAAGCAGGTAATGCAATTTGAGGGAAGGCGCCAGGTATAACACCAGTGGCCATTTCTAGTATGATTATAATTAAACTAAGTGAGTCAAATGATCGAATGTTGGGTTGGCTTAATAGCCGACTACCAATAAAACCTGAAAAAATTAAACCAAAAAGCACTAAAGATTCATTGGTAAAAAAGTAACTGATTAATGCAATGATAATGGCGAGAAAAGCGATAGGCCATCGACTCACTTGTGAATCCTTTTGCCACAGTGGTTGCCATAACAAGAACAGGCCATACAGTATTAGCATCAGGCAAGCTTGTAATGGTGCACTGGACGACGACCAGATTAAAATGTGATAAGTTAGCAGGGTTGCTGCTAATAATTGTCGTTCAAATTGCAGAAAAGTTGTTAATTTTAATTTCAAATTTTGTAAAAGACTCGAGTGTTAGGGAAACCAATGTCTGGACAAACTATATCATTATTTCGTTATTTGTTGCTCGGTGTCGTTAACCGCCGTTTGGCTATTTTAGTGTGTATTCTAATCTTAGTGTCAGCGTTACTTGGGAGTTTTGTTTCAGAGTTGGCCATTATTAATAGTCACAATATTAGTGCGGCAGTTCAAGGTGACTTTCTGCGTTACAGCTTGGTATTTTTAGCGCTATTAATGGTCACGAGCAATGTTGCGGAAGATTATCAATCGAAACAATTTGAACGATTGTTAACCATGCCACTAGCACGCTGGCAGTATATTGTGGCTCAGTTACTAGTGATATTAATGGTAGCATCGGTGTTAAGTTTGCCCGTTATTGGGGTACTGTCATTATCAACATCGTTTGATATGGCTTTCTATTGGGCCGCTGCACTTTGGTTAGAGATTGTGTTGGTGAGCTTAATTGGTTTACTGGGCATTTTGAGCCTAGAAAAAATACCACAAGCCGTCATATTCTCGATGGCAATTTATTTGTTAGCGAAATTCTCAGGTGTTATCAGTCAAATGTTATCCGAGTCGGTTAAGTTGTCAGATGGGAGTGCATCCAATCGATTTGCCGAATGGGTATTCGAAGGCGTTTTACACCTGATGCCTGGCTCGCAGGCTTTTGCTCAAAACAATGTGTTTTTTGATACCTCTTTATCGTCGTTAGGCTTGTTGTTTAGTCAGTTCTTTACTGTTGCAATATACGCTGGCTTTTTAATTAGCGTTTGCCTAGTCGACTTTTACCGTAAAGAATTCAATCGATAGTGTAATGAAACACACCGAAAGACCATTTAGAACTTTACCCTTACCTTTAGTACTATTTTTCTTTGTTACTCTGGCTATGCAAATAGGCATTTTTCAGCTATCAATGTTTAAAAGTGAATTGGAATACAAGCCTTTGGCAGAACCTTTTGTGTCGTCAACATACAGAATTTCGGCTATGGGTTCTGATCGACTAATGAGTTACTTATTGGCGATACGGCTGCAGTTGCATGATAATCAATCCGGTAAGCATATTCGCTATGAGCAACTAGATTATAAGAAGCTAGTCAGTTGGTTAGATCAAATCGATAGGTTGAATATCCATTCGGGTTACACGGCTATGCTTGCTTCAAGAGTCTACAGTCAAACAGCGGATAAAAAGAATATACGGCTGATGATTGACTTTATTCAACGAAGTTTCGTACAAAACCCACAGCTTAATTGGCGGCGAATGACTGAGGCGACTATTTTAGCCAAGCATAAGCTAGATGATCTAGAGCTGGCCTTGTCATTGGCGGCACAATTAACTAAGCAGCCAATTGAGGTGGTCATGCCTCAATGGGCGCGAGATATGAAATTTCTGATACTAGGGGAAATGAATGAATTCGAAGCTGGAATCTCAATTATAGTCATGTTGCTCAAAAGTGACTCAGTTGATGAGATTGACGAACAGCGATTTCTTGAAGGCAAGTTGTTAGATTTTCAACAAAAGCTGTTGGAATCGCAACAAAAGAGTGAGTAAGGATGAGGTTATTTAAATCACACTCTGTTTTAAAAGCATATATGCTAGTTGGCGCAAATATTGCAAAAAAAAGTAGGTAAATATACAATCTAATTTATATTATAGACATATAACGAAGGAGCTATTATGTTAAACAAGAAACAAAAGGGTTTTACGCTGGTTGAAATCGCCATTGTATTGGTTATCGTGGGCCTGCTAATTGGTGGCGTACTAAAAGGCCAGGAAATGATCACGAATGCTAAACTGAAGCGTATTGAGAGTGATAACGCGGGTATTGCAGCAGCCATGTTTTCCTATCAAGATCGTTATTTGCAATTGCCAGGCGATGATAGTGGGGCAGATAATCGGTTTTCTGTTTATGATGCTGGCACTGATCCTGTAAATGGATCAGGCACTGGAACAATTGATGGAGTATGGAATGTTGTGTCTACAGGCGATGTAACGGCTGCTCAAACTGATGAAACGAACCTGTTTTTTGCCCATTTAAGAGCGGCAGGCCTGGTACCGGGTGGTGGTAAAGATGATACTAAGCCATCAAATGCTTATGGTGGTCAAATTGGAATACAGGATGGAGCATTAAATATCGCAGGCCATGTGACTGTTTTTGGAACCATTGAAGGCCCTATCGCAAAAATACTTGAAGGTCGACTAGATGATGCAGTTGGTTCTTCTGGACGAATTCAGGCAGCTGAATCAGGTGGTGATATGTCTGAATCTGCCAATGCTTCACACGATTATGAAGATACCAAGCGATATGACATGGCCTTTAGGCTATAGGTCTGGTTATCTTATATAACTTGATTATACGGGCCTGCTTAATAGCAGGCCTTTTTTAATGACTAGGGTATTGTCTTTAAACAATGTGACTTACTCGGTATCTGGCGTCGATATCGTCAAGCAGTTGAGTTTAGACATTAGTACCTGTGAGTATTTTGCCATCGCTGGTATTAATGGTGCGGGTAAATCAACACTAATAAAACTTATCCTCGATTTAATTCGCCCGTCAAATGACGGCACTATTACTATTTTTGGTGAGTCCAATCAGGATAGTCAATGCCGCGAAAAGCTAACTTATTTGCCAGAGAAGTTTGATGTTAAACAGGGCGTTAATGGATGGCAGTATTTGAATTTTATAGCTTCAATATATGGCTATGAGTTAGATAATGACGTAGTTGCCGGTATTTCATGGAAGTTGGATTTCGACTATAAATGTTTAAAATCAAAGGTGGCTAGTTATTCTAAGGGTATGGTGCAAAAGCTGGGGTTAATCAGTTGTTTCATGTTGGACCGTGACCTGCTCATCCTGGATGAACCGTTGAGTGGTCTAGACCCCAGCGCACGCTATCATTTCAAGCAGTTATTACGAGACGAAAAGTCTAAGAACCGGACTATTTTTTATAGTACGCACCTGTTGGCTGATGCCGAAGACATTTGTGACCAGTTTGGTATTTTGCATAATGGTGAGATGAAGTTTGTTGGAACGCCCGGCGAATGCATGGAAAAGTATCAGGCTAAAACACTGGAATTAGCCTATATGAATTGTATTTCGACGTTGCCTTAATAAAGCTCTTTTAGCTTCCTTGTTAGTGTATTCCTACCCCAGCCCAATAGTTTTGCAGCCTCATGTTTACGACCTTTGGTGACTTGAAGTGCGCATTGCAAAAGTTTTTTTTCAAGTTTAGATTGAGCGTCTGACATAATGTTTTGATCACCTGTAGCAAGCGCCCGCATTGACCAAAGGCCCAACTGGTATTCCCATTCGCTTAGATTGTTATCACTGGATGAAGCTTGTGCAACCTGTTGTGTTTGAAATAATTCAGCGGGCAGAGCCTTCAAGCTGATATTCATTTCTTTAGAAATACTCATGCTACGACAGATATTTTTTAGCTGATTAATATTGCCTGGCCATTCATATTGTTGCAGAAAGGTCATGGCATCAACTGCGATTGGTTTGGGTTCCTCATTCAATTCGACACCAAAGCGATTTAGATAATGGTTAATGAGTGACGGTATGTCATCTCTTCTGTCGCGCAAGGGGGGTAATGTTAGCGTAATTTCATTTAATTGGTGATACAGCGATTGATGAAATTTGCCAAGTTGTACAAGACCAAAAAGGTTGACCGTAGTGGTCGCGATAACCCGCAACGATGAAGCCAGTTTATTCTGTTTATAGTCCGTCAGCGTTTGAGTTAAGTAGCCTTGTGCTTCTGTTGGTAATTGGTCGATATTTTTGAGCAATACGGTGGCATTGGGCTGTTGTTTGAGAACTTCGTCGATATCGCTACTAATAGTCGCGCTAGATATATTGATTGGGATTAAGACGGCGTCCTTATTGATGTTGGAAAAATGAATGGTATTAGCAACGAGAGTTTTACCGGTACCTGGTTCTCCCGTGATTAAACAGTTGCTAGAGATCTTGGCGATCTTTGCCATTTGCCGAAATAAGTTTTTAATTGGTGCTGAGTCGCCGATGATGTCGTTATCAGGCGCAACGGTAACACTACTAACCTGATTTCGGCTGTGCGACTCACAGCCTCTGGTAATTAATTCGATGGCCTTATCAATATCAAAGGGTTTAGGTAAATATTCAAAGGCGCCTTGTTGATAACCTTGCAAAGTGG
>JBLHWR010000084.1:0-9134 GCA_047629275.1 Gammaproteobacteria bacterium | reverse complement strand
TCTGAGCTTAAATTATTCATCATCATTGAACGAAAGTCTTCATTGCCAGAAGCTTTAGTGACGTCAGCCTTTTGTACTGCTTTTGTTTGTGGTATTGATGCTGATCTAGGCGCTGTAGTTAATTTTATATCAGTGATTGATACATTCATTATTTTATCCAGTCTGGGTGTTAAACCTTCTATTCTCTCTGGTGGTGAATTTCTAATTTATTACAAAGATGAGAGACCTATTGTTTAAACTTGATGCATCATACGTGCCATATAACTACCCTGATTTTTTCTGTATTTATTTTTGTGTTTTACGTTGCGACAATTCATCCATAACTTTTTGCTCTGCTTTATCCTCCTTAAGACGTTCGACCTTATTTAAATTATCCACAACCTTATCCATTACCTTTAAATTGACGCGGGTTAATTGCCAAATTTTGCGCCTATGATCCAGCGCCTTTGTGCGCATAGTTACAATCGCGCCCTGTTGGATAATAATTTGATCCAGTTGATCGACAAAACGCTTAAATTCTTGTAGCTCGAACGATGAATAGGTAACATTTTTTAGCGATTGCTTATCCATATAATCAATTTTGTAAGATTTCAACTGGTCGACTTTTTTCAACTCCATGTCTAGTTCATTTTTACAAGCTGCCATTGCTTTTAAGGCTAACTGTTCTTTTTTTTTGGTATGAGAAACCAGAGGAATTAGACGTTCAGTACGTTTCATAGCTGACCTACTCTAATGGTGACTGAATTGTTTGCTTTACTTGTAACTGACCGGATAAATGCTCTGATTGGTTGAGGACAGCTTCTAACTGAAAGTAGCTATCAGAAAAAGTAACCGGTTGCTGCATATCCTGTGACAAAAAGGCTTTAAATTCAGGCTGCTTATTAATTGCGTAATCTATATTGGTGTCAGTTCCTATTTGATAGGCACCTACATTAATCAAATCGCGGTTTTGTTGATAACGACTATAAGTACTCTTGAACGTTTGCATGAGCTTAAGATGCTGCGGAGATACAATATGAGGCGCAAGACGACTAATTGAAGCTTCGACATCAATAGCTGGATATTGTCCCGAATCAGCCAGTTCACGAGACAATACAATATGACCATCAAGAATTGCGCGAGCTGCATCGGCAATAGGCTCATTATGATCATCACCTTCAACCAACACGGTATAAAAAGCGGTAATAGAGCCTGCATTTTCTTCACCATTTCCAGCTCTTTCTACTAACTGAGGTAACTTGGCAAAAACAGAAGGTGGATAACCTTTAGTTGCCGGTGGTTCGCCGATGGATAAAGAAATTTCTCGCTGAGCCTGAGCAAAACGAGTGAGTGAATCCATTAATAGCAAAACATGTTTACCTTGATCACGAAAATATTCGGCAATGCAGGTCGCTTGCATTGCACCATGGACCCTCATTAGGGGCGATGAGTCAGCCGGGGCTGCAACGACAACTGATTTTTTTAAGCCCTCCTCGCCTAAGATTTCCTCTACAAATTCTTTTACTTCTCGCCCCCGTTCACCTATTAGACCAACAACGACAACATCAGCTTCAGTATATTTCGTCATCATGCCTAGCAGTACACTTTTACCCACGCCACTACCAGCAAACAAACCCATACGCTGTCCTCTGCCTATCGTTGATAACGCGTTGATGGCCCGCACACCGACGTCTAATACTTCCCGAATGGGACTACGATTTAGTGGGTTGATTTTTTGTCCTTCTAGGGGCGTTTTGTCCATTGAGTGAATTGGACCTTTGTTATCAAGTGGCCGCCCCTGCCCATCGATGACTCTGCCTAATAATTCAGGACCAACCAAGACATCTGATGAACTCTTAGTCGGAATAACTCTGGCGTTTGGTACCAGTCCCCTTACTTCACTCGTTGGCATCAAGTAAAGAATTTCACCCGAAAAACCGACGACTTCAGTTTCAACTCGATCACCGTTTTCGGTAACAACATCACATCGTGCGCCAATAGGTGCCTGGCAGCCAACAGCCTCAAGAGTTAAACCCACCATGCGAGTTAATATACCTTCTACGACTGGCATATCCGCTAATTCACCTCGTTTAGCCACTCTTTCAAGTGCATTACGCCATTCAGAAATAGCCTTATCGATTAGCGGCTCAGCTTGTTCATCATTGGTGGGAGTTGGTTCCATCGAATGCTAACTAATCTTCTTCGCGCTTGCCACCAAGCACAGAAGCTGCCAATGCTGCTAATCGGTTTTCCAATGTTGCGTTGATATTTGACGATCCTGATTTGATTTTGCAACCACCTGGGGTGATCATTACATCTTCGATTAGCTTCCAACTTTGCTCTTCATTGTCTACTTCAATTGATAGCGCATTTCTTACCAGGCTTGCATCATCGGGATGTAAAAATATACGAATAGAGCGTGTGTTACCGGGTAATAATCCAACTAAATCACGGATCAATCCAATAATTTCTCCTGGTTCAGTTTTAAGCTCTCTCTTCACTAGTTGTTGCGCTAGGCTAACGGCAACCTGACTTAATTGTTGCTCTACTTCTTCATTAAGTAATTTGAATGGATGTTCAAGAAAGTTAATCAGTTTTAGTAATCGGTTTTGAATTTTAATTGACTCGGCAGAGGCTAATTTTAAACCTTCTTGATACCCCTCATCCTGAGCGTCTTTACGCCATCGTTCAATTTCATTGGCTGTTGGGACACCACGAATTTGCTCTGGTTTGGGGTCAGGCACAACGTCACGATGCCTAATTACCTTATCGGCCCCAGCTGTCATTTCGGGGGCTTGCCACTTTTCAGCTTGACTCATTTAAACCATTTCCTCACCACTGCCAACGATTACCAGATCTCCAGATGCTTCCAACCTACGGGCAATAGTTAAGATTTCTTTCTGCGCTGCTTCAACGTCTCTAAGCTTAACGGGCCCTTTTGCTTCCATATCTTCTACAAGCATTTCTGCTGCACGTGATGACATATTTTTGAGGAATTTTTGTTGAAATTCATCATCAATACCTTTTAAGGCAAGCGTCAGTAGTTCGGTCGACACTTCACGCATCAGGGTTTGCATACTACGATCATCAACTTCACGAAGGTTATCAAATACGAACATCAAGTCCTGAATCAAGACAGAGAGACTTTCATTTTCAGCTTTGAGTTCTGCCATTAGTTTCTCTTCTATTGAAGAATCCATATAGTTTAGAATGTCCGCCGCTGCCTTTTTACCCCCTACCATGGAAGACTTAACGTTTTCATTATCGCTAAAATACTGTTCCATGATCGAATCTAGTTCCATTATAGCTGCTGGTTGAACACCATCGAGGGTTGCTATGCGCATTAATATACCTGACCGCGTATTTTCTGGCAGATGAGTTAATACATGGGAGGCACTATCAGGCTCAAGATAAGACAACACAATCGCAATAATTTGAGGGTGCTCAAACCGAATAATTTCAGCAATCGATTTCGAATCCATCCATTTCAGTGATTCTAATCCGTTGGTGCCACTTCCCTTTAAGATACGATCAACCACGTTACCGGCCTTATCACCCAGCGCCTTTTCTAGCATACCTCGGATGTATTTGTCGGTGCCTATCCCAAATGCAGTTTGAGATTCAAGCATTTCTAAGAAATCATTAATAACATGCTCAACCATAGGGCGCGAAATATCATCCATGGTAGCCATAGTCGAGCCAATTAGCTGTACTTCTTTTGGATCCATATGACGGAGTATTTCAGCGGCAACCTCTTCACCCAGCGTTAGTAGCAAAATACCTGCTTTTTCACTCCCTGATAGTTTTTTTATGTTATTGCCTTGCTTTTCTACCTCAGCCATTATTATTGACTAACCCAATTCTTCATGACATTGGCGACGCGCGCAGGGTTCTCTAATACGAGTGAGCGTGCCATGTCTACTTTTTGATCATAGGTTGCATCCTTTCGTCGCATGGTTGCTGCTTGATTGTTGGGGTCTTCGGATAAATTGGGCAACGACGACATGGGGGTTCCTTCTCCGCCTTGAGACATTGAGGATGCATTACTCGCATTTTCGATTCTATTAGGCAACAGCGTTCGCAGGAAAGGTCGTCCAAAAACTAGGTATATGATAAGCAGTCCAATGGCACCAAAAACTTGTTTAGCGAGGTTAAGTATCCATGCTTCATTTAAAATACTCTGCCACAGGGGTATTTCAGCAATAACTTCTTGCTCTATTTGCAGGAAGGAAGTATTAATAACACTCACCGTATCGCCCCGATTTTCATCAAAACCGATCGTTTCCTTAACGAGCCTAACAAAGCGTGCAATATCCTCTTCTGAATAGGCTGTTTTTTCAATACTGCCATCAGTAGCAATGGTTGATTTATCATCTATGACAACCGCGACTGATAGACGCTGAATTGATCCAACCTGGCTATTGGTATGGCTGATAATTCGGTCGACTTCAAAATTACGTGTCGACGAACTATTTTGGCTTGTCGGTATTGTTTCTTTAATGCCAGCTGCATCTGGGTTAGTTATTGCTTCGGTGGTACCTTCTGCCTGCGGCTTATTACTTAAAGCACCGGGTATACCGAGCACACTCGACAAACTTGTATTTTTCTCTTCTGATATTTGCTCGCTTCTGATAACACTTCGTTCGGGATCAAAAGCTTCCCTGGTTGATTCTATTCTAGCAAAATTAAGTTGCGCTGCTACTTGGGCATTCACCTTACCATTGCCGACTATTGGCTGTAATAATTTGATGATACGATCTGCCATGTTGTCTTCGAGTAAACGGGAGTAGTCATATTCTTTGTTTGTTTGTGCCATGCCAGCATCGTCATCTTGCGTTAACAAACGGCCAAACTGGTCTACAACAGCCACGTCACCACTCTCTAACATAGGGATGCTAGCCGCAACCATTTGTACTATTGCATCGACTTGCCCTGGACTTAAGACTCTTCCTGGGTAGAGCTTAATGACAACAGAGGCACTGGGCTTAATACGGTTACGTATAAAGATCGACTGTTTCGGTATAGCTAAATGTATACGAGCCTTTTCGACACTACGGATAGACTCAACTGATCGCACAAGCTCAGCTTCTAATGCATGATTATATCGGGCTATTTCAATAAATTGACTGGTTCCTAAACCTTGGTCTTCATGAAGCATTTCCATGCCTTGAGTAGTCGCACTGGGTAAACCTTGGGCCGCGACTTTTAACCGAGCTTCTGGCAGCTTTGCCTGATCAACCATGATGGAACCTGAGCTGGCTTCCAGCTTAAAATCAATGTCACTTGACCTTAACAAATCAACAATCTGTGCAGTATCCTGCCCTGACATATTGCTATACAGCGGGGCATAATTAGGTTCTGATGTCCAAAGTGCAACAACTGTCCCAATGGCAACTGCCGCAGATAATCCGATCAACCGCCCAAAATGACGGACCGCTCGAGATTGTGCAAATGCATCAATCGGGTTCATTGCAGAGCCTGTCGAGGAACCTTCATTATTTTGACTCTGCATTGACTGTTGATTCCCCCCTGTTTCAGCCATCAGATTATACCGGCATATTCATAACATCTTGGTACGCATTGAGTAGCTTGTTACGTACTTGAGACAATGCCTCGAATGAAATCCGTGATTTTTGGACTGCAATCATTACTTCCGACAAATCAACTGTATCATCACCCAATTCGAATGCTTTCCTCATATTACTAGCGTCCATTTGAGTTTCATTGACCTGGTTAATGGCTCTCGACATCATGCTCGAAAAGCTAGTGCCATCATCAATTTTTTGATCGACGGGCTTCATATTGCCTTTGGACATAGATTCAAGTGATTGCATTTGGCTAATCAAATCAGCCTGGCTGATATTATTCATCGCTATCTCCTTCAGTCATCTTCTTGACAAAATGTATGGGTGATTGCCCACTCTGTTTTAATATCATTCTAAAAAGTAATTTTTTTGACATTTCATTCACAAATATTGCTATATATTCCTAGTTGAAAATTCATTTGCAAAATTCAAGCCAAGTTTAAGTCATAAGCAATAACCCGAACTTCGAGCAAAAAAATATTACATTTTGAGTGAAAAATTTGGGTCAGTGCTTCACTTAAAAGTTGATCAGTAATAATCGACAGAAAAGACTCTATGACGATCTATAGACTAATTGACGCTGTAGAATTTAGCCGACTAATAAACAATAAAGTGGTAACAGATTAGTCGGGGTATTCGCCCTAGGGGTATTGGTTATAGAGTGACGAATTAGGTTTAACCGACTAATTATTCAGCAATCAATGCGCCCGCATCACGTAACCTAGCCAGTTTATAACGTAATGTCCTTGGACTGATTCCAAGCTTTTCAGCTGTTTTTTTACGGCTACCTTTATATTTGCGCAGAGTTTCAATAATGACTTCTGTTTCTCTGTCCCGTAAATCATTCTGTAAGATACCGCTATCCTCACTCGATAAATTTATAGTCGATTGACTGATACTGGTATCAAGTGACGGCGATTCAAACATGATATCAGACGCATTAATGTCAATATCCTGCTTAAGAATGAGCGCTCGCTGAATGACATTATCAAGCTCTCGTACGTTGCCACTCCATCGATGCTGGAACAGCAGTTCACGCGCGTCCTCTGAAATTTGAATGCTCTGCCCCGCAGCACGATTGTATTGTCCCAATATTTTTTGGGCTAAAGGAATAATGTCGCCTAAGCGCTGGCGTAATGGAGGTATAGTAATTGGAAAAACGTTCAGTCTATAATAAAGATCTTCACGAAACCTTTTCGCCGTGACTTCTGTTTTCAAGTCTCTATTACTGGTCGCAATAATTCGCACATCAAGGTGTATCATTTTCGAACTACCGAGACGCTCGACTTCTTTCTCTTGTATCACTCGGAGTATTTTTGCCTGCAAAGCAAGATCCATTTCAGTGATCTCATCAAGCAACAAAGTGCCACCCTGTGCTTGCTCAAATTTTCCAACACTTGATTTTACGGCGCCGGTGAAGGCCCCTTTTTCATACCCAAACAAAGCGGCCTCCAACATATTTTCGGGTATAGCTGCACAGTTAATGGCAATAAAGGGTTGGCCTTTTCGGTCTGACTGCTGATGAATATAGCGTGAGTAAACTTCTTTTCCGACGCCGCTTTCGCCGTTCAATAAAACAGTGGCTTCTGTCTTGGCAACGCGACTCGCCATTTTCAAAGTATCAATGCTGATGGGGTCGACGGCGACAGGCGCCTCGTGGGCGTTACCAGGTTTAATCATTTGCTTCTTTAAAGTGTTTAACAAGTTATTAACTTCAAATGGTTTCACTAGGTAATCAACTGCACCTGCTTGCATTGCATCAACAGCTTGGGGTATAGAGCCATAAGCCGTCATTAAAATCATTGGGATATTGAGCTGTTTTTTCTGAATAAAGGAAAGCAACTCATATCCATTACCGGGACTCATGTGAACGTCACTTAATACCAATGAAGCGGTATCATTTAATAAGAATTGTTCTGCCGCGTGTCCGTTTTCGACGTCTTTAAAACTGATCTTGTTGAGTTCAAGCATGTCACAAATAGCTTCACGTAACCCTGCATCATCTTCAACTACCAGTACATCTAACATTTTAACTGCCCTCTGCTAACGGTGTATTTTTTATCTGTTCGCCTGCATTACTAATTTGAGACTTCAAACCTTGAAGATAAGGTAATTGAATTCTGAATCGAGTGCCAATGCCAGGTCGAGAAGCAACGCGAATTACCCCCTCATGTGATTCAATAACCGACTTGACGACAGCAAGACCTAAACCAGTCCCATCAATTTTGGTGGTGAAGAATGGATCAAATAGATGATGGCGCATTTGTATGTCCATGCCACAACCACGGTCATCAACAATAATCAGCAAGTGGCCTTTATTAGACAGCTCGATTTTAATGCTAATCTTTGGCTTTATATCCGAAGCATCAAGTGCATTCATACATAGGTTGCCCAGCGCTCCTAATAAAGCACCTTTGTTGCCCTGCAACAATAATGATTCATGACTATTTGACACTGTCAGACTAGCGCCTTTTTGTTCCAACATAGGAACAAGCTGCTCTTCTAGCTCAGTGAGTAATGAGCCAATGGAAAACTGGCTCATATTAAATTGACCACCGTGAGCAAATACCAACATATCATTAATAATTTTCTCAATATGTTTGATTCTAGCCAGCGCCTTTTGACTAAAGCGCAAATGGGTATCCTGATCGAGATTGCTTTCAACAATTTGTGATAAATACAACATGGCTGATGAAAGCGGTGTTCTGATTTGATGGGCCAAGCTCGCCATCATTTTCCCCATCGTCATCAAATGACGGTTTTGTTGCGCAGTGCGTTGTAATTGACGATTTTGACTAACATCACTAAGCAATAGAATTTGACCGGGAGCATAACCCAAAGGTTTAGTTGAAATACTAAATTGTCGGCCATCTTCAGTTTGTAACTCACCTTGATCAAGATGAGGTAAAAAAACCTGTTGGACAATCGACCGCCAAGATTGTTGTAAAACTGATTCACCCAGAATTTGGCTAGCCGCGACATTGAGTTCGACGATAATGCCATGCGGGTCTAGTACAACGACACCACCGGGTATAGCGTCAATTAATGATCGTAAGTGTATTACCTGTTGGTTGCTGCCATTATCAACATTGCTAAAAATGACGTGCTCATCCTTGCCATTATCGACAGGCGCACTTTGAATTGGTTGCTGCGACAACCCTTGAATGAAGTTCGCGGTTTGATTGAGCTGTAAGACACTCGCATCGAGTGATTCAGATAGTCGATTGAATTGACCAAAGGCCTCTAATAAGCTTTCAATAGGGGCATTAATCTGTTGTTTTTTAGTTTTCACATGCATCTAGAGGCAAAAATCAATCCAAAACATATTTATACTTTAAAAACAAAAGGTTAAATAAATTTAACAGTCATGCTGTCATATTAATGGCGCTAATTTAATCAACTTATTTCATATTTGCGCATTTTCTCAACCAAAGTGGTGCGTCTAACACTCAGCATTGTGGCTGCTCTAGCAACCACATGATTGGTATTCACCAAGGCTTGCTCGATTAAACTTATTTCAATATCCGTAAGATGTTGCTTCATATCAATGCCGTTACTGGGCAGTTGGCT
>JBLHWR010000083.1:0-9166 GCA_047629275.1 Gammaproteobacteria bacterium | reverse complement strand
GTCACCAAAAAGCTGTTTTTATTTAACTTCATTCAATAAACCACCATTAAATATTTTTTAATTAAACTGTATATTCCTGCAACTCTCGAATGATTTTTTGACCTTAAAATTTCAGCCTAAAAGTACGATCCTTTTAAACTTAATCGCGACTATCGACAGTCGTTTTGCGGCCTATTCCACGATATAGGACTTGCCATTTCTCTATCAAATTCGCACTTAAACAGTTTCGTCCGTCGACTACGACTTCTAACTGGCTTTTAGTCATATCAAACGATGACAGCGACTCAATAATATCGCTATGCTCGGTTATTATGAGTAGGGCCTTTGCGTTTGTAACTGCCTCCTCGACTGAACTGACTGTATTTTCTTTGGTGTACCAGCTATCAAAAATATTAAGTTTTGCCCCTTTATTCAGCAGTATCTTTTGAATGGGATAAAAGGGCGACTCTCTGGGATCATCAACATTACGTTTGTAGGCGACGCCAAGCACCGCTACTTCGATACCTTTGAGCGGGTAACCGCAGTCATTTAATAAATCCTGCAATATGGATACGGTATATTCAGGCATGCCTTTATTAATGGTTCTGGCAAGGTTGATCATTTCAGGCATGTAGCCTGCTTTTTCGGATGCCGATTTGAGCCACTCAGGATCTACTGCAATGCAATGCCCACCAACGCCAGCACCTGGATAAAACGGACCCTTTCCAAAAGGTTTAGTCGACATGCCGTCAATAATATCGACAACATCTAGGTTTAACACATCACTAATTTTAGCTAATTCATTAACAAAGGCTATATTGACATCGCGTACGGTATTTTCCATCGCCTTTACCGCTTCAGCATCTCGTATGGAGCGCATCATGGTGACACTACCTAACCCAACTTGAGCTACTTTCAGTTCACCGTTGTCTGTTGAAAATTTTGGGCTTAAGCTTTGTCTCACGTTGCCCACGCTATAAATCTCGCCGCCTAAGATTGACGCGTAGAATTCAGCTGCAATCTCAACACCAAGCGGAGTCAAGGCACCAACAACTCTGGGGATATTACTGGAGTTCCAATACAAGTCTCCGGGATTAACTCGTTCTGGACAGTGCGCTAAATAAAAGTCATTGATATGACTCAGCCCTGAAACACTCTCTATTAAAGGCAAAACAACCTGCTCACAAGTGCCGGGGAATACTGTTGATTCGACAACAATAAGATCACCTTTTTGCACCAGTGGGGCTATATTACGAATAGATTGTTTCAGTGGTTCAAGGTCAGGGTCGTTGTTAGCATCTATAGGTGTCGGAACGCAAATGAGGTAGACGTTGCAATCTGCAATTTTGTTTATGTCTCCTGTCGGTATGAAATTCCCAGAATTTAGAGCTTCAGCTAACATGCTTTCCACGACTTCATCTTTAATGTGACACTGACCTCCTGATAACTTCAAAACCACTTCAGCTTTCTTTTCGAAACCAATAGTTTCATAGCCTTGTTTGGCACACAGGGCGGCTAAGGGTAACCCTACGTAGCCAAGTCCTATTACGGCGACTTTTTTCATTTATTACTCCAAGACATTATTTTTAATTTAGGTAACCTAGCTTTTAAGCATCATATTAGTTAGTACATACAAGAAATCATTCACTCGCTACTACTAATGACTCTATTTTCAAACCATTCAGAAGATCCCTCTATGCACTGCGAGAATTTTAGTCATTTGGATTTTGACTCTATCTACCGTGCCAACCGATACTGTCGGTTTATCGACTATAACCTTGGGCTTGCTATCTTGACATCAATCGTTTCAGACACCGTTAATAAATATTTTAAATCTGCAAAACTACCTTCGACAGGAATTACCGTGAATGACAAACAAACTCATTGATAATTGGTGTCTATTTAGTGGTGTTAAGCCCGGCTCATAAATTGGAACAACGCCGTTTTTAAGACCTACAATAACTGTTTCATGTCTGTCGACACACAAAACATCATGGTCTTGTCAGCTAATACTGCTCCCTGTACTAATCTGACTTAACCAACGCCAAAGGTCGTTAATTTCATTATATACATCCATGTTCTTTTGATTGACTTTTATTGAGTAAGACACATAAAAAGTAAAATAATATTTTTTATTCGTGAACAACAACAAATTACATAAAGGATCACTTAAAAACCGAGTGATAAGTCTAAAAAAATAACATATTAAATTTTAGATTATTCTAGTTGCAATTAGAGCTCTCCGTAGCGCTACGCATTAATGCTTTCTTTTGCCGTAGATTTTTAACTGAGTTGCAGAATAAAACATAAAGGCCAAACATGAAAAGCACTATTGATGAAGGCTCTGCAACTGATATTGGTACAAATTGAACACTGCCTGAAGAGCCAGGGGTTCCGATGTCACCATCACCATAGGTATTTGATGAGGCAGTGAGTTGGTAATTACCTTGCGTCATAGGCATTGAGACTAATTCTCTTGATCTACCAGCAACAACAAAGCTTGAACTATAATCAAGCCTTAACTCTTTATTAAAGCTGTCAATTAATATAATTTCATCACCACCGTTTACCAGCTTGAAATCATTATAATCGTAAACGTAGTCGGCTTCAAAACCACCATTGACTAAGTTATCCCAACTCAGCGCTAACACAAAATACTCCCCTGATTCGATCAGTAGTGGAAGCGGACCCGTATGATTGATTTGATGACTCTTACTGCCACCATCCTTAATAATCAATTTGTCTAAATTAAAATCGTCGTTAGTCGGATTGAATAGCTCAAACCACTCTCCTATTTTATCATCAACTTTTTTTGGGTTAGCCATCACCTCAGTGATCAAGAGGTCACTTATAAAGGCTGCTTGGGCAGTGGATAGAGCAAATATAAGTATAAAAAAACTAACCGCACGGGTGATGAAAAGTTTATTGCAAACGTCCATTTAATTATCTCCTTGATTTAGTAAGTGCCCTATTCTCCTTTATCCATTGGCACATTACATACCCTACGCCGTTCAGTCTGAGATATCAAACCCATCTAAATTAAGCTTTTAAGCTGCCGCAAAATCAATCGATCTAATGGTCAATTTACTGCTTTTTATGAACACTCATGCTTTCGATATAATTAAATTCTTTCTAAAAAATCAATATCTTACTATCATTTTCTATCAGGAAGTTTAAAATATTGCGCAAGTTTTTCTATCAATATTCGTCATAGCCAAGGAGGCTATAGTGACTGACTCATATCCCTCTCCGCGTAAACCCAATTTATTCCTCCGTATTTCTGTCATATTAATCTTTGTTGCCTGTGTGGTGGCTGGCCTTGGTTATAAAAAGTATCTGCAGATTGGTGTATTGACAGCACAGGGTAGCGCTCCACAAGCGCCCATTAGTGTAACAGTCGCTAGCGCTAAATCATCTGAATGGCGCAAACGGATTAAAACTGTGGGTACTTTAGTCGCCAGCCAAGGCGTCGATCTCTCAACTGAAGTTGATGGTATTGTAAAATCTATTCATTTTGATTCCGGTCAAGAAATCAAAAAGGGTGAGTTATTGATAGAACTGAATAATCAAACTGAACTGGCCACTCTAGGACAAGCTCAGGCAAAATTTAATGCCGATAATAGTCAGTATCAACGATTACTTAAATTGAAGGATCAGTCGTTTGTCACTCGAAACGACATTGATACGCAAACGGCTTTAGTTAATATTTCTGAAGCACAGATTAGTGTGGCTCAAGTTGCGCTTTCGAAGAAAAAAATTATGGCGCCCTTCACGGGTAAGTTAGGTATACGTCTAATCGATATTGGTGAATATATCACTCCAGGAACACCACTAGTGACGTTGCAATCGGTTGATAAATTGCTGCTCGACTTCACTCTGCCGGAGAGCAACTTTAATGATCTTTCAGTGGGACAAGCCATTCGTTTTAAGGTGCGGTCTTTTGCAGATAAGTCATTCATGGCTGAAGTCAAAGCCTGGAGCCCAGTACTTGATGAGAACACACGGAACATTACTATACAGGCTGAAGTCGATAATAAAGATAGGCTGTTAGCACCCGGTATGTTTACTGAAATGGAAGTCAATAGTGCCCAAAAAATGACCGTTATGACGTTACCAGAAACGGCTATTTTTTATAACATCTACGGTGAGGCTGTTTATGTTTTAGAAGCTCAGCCTCAATTAGCCAATGAGAGTGATGATAGCGCCACAACGGCACCCGACTATCGACTATCGGCTCGTCAAGTCCGAGTGGCTTATCGAAGTAATGGACAGGTTGGGATAATCAGTGGCGTTAAGGTTGGTGATTTGGTTGTCACCTCTGGCCAGCTTAAGCTTTACCCTAGCTTGCGCGTGGCAATTGTCGACGATGTACCCGAATTTAAAACTCCCAAAGCGTCGGCGGAATAAACCCAATGTTGACCGATTTTTTTATTAAGAGACCTGTGTTATCACTGGTCATCAGTACACTCATCGTGCTGTTGGGCATTCAGGCATTCTTTGACACCCAGCTTCGTCAATATCCTGAAATAGAAACGTCTGTAATTACCATACAAACGGCTTATCCAGGTGCGAGTGCTGAACTCATTCAAGGCTTTATCAGTACGCCAATTCAGCAGGTAGTATCGAGTACTAGTGGTATCGACTTTGTTCGTTCTAGCAGTTCGAACAGCATTTCGTCCGTGGAAGTTCATATGAAATTGGGTGTTGATCCGGACGTTGCACTCACAGAGGTCGGCACCAAAGTGTCTTCCATACGAGGTGAGTTACCCGCCGAGGCACAGGATCCGATCGTTGCTAAAAGTGATGCCAATAGTTTCGCCCTCGCTTATTACAGCTTTTATAGCGACACTTTGTCTGATGTCGAAGTCACTGATTATTTATTACGTACTATTCAACCAGCGCTGTCCACCGTCAAAGGTGTTGGCGAAGCACAAATTCTCGGTGGGAAAACCTATTCGATGCGTATCTGGATGGATCCAGTGCGTATGGCTGCCGCCAAGGTATCGGCTGCTGATATTGTCAATGCAATAGGGTCTGATAACTATCAGTCGGCGGCAGGTCAAACGCGTAGCGATCTGGTTCAGACCAATGTCAATGCTGTCACCGACACTGGTGATCCTGATGTTTTAAAGCGCTTTGTGGTAAGACAGTCAGGTGATAAAACTGTTCGACTCGGTGATGTTGCTGACATTGAACTCGGTGCAGAAGACTACGACAGCCTCGTCATGTTCGATGGCGTGCCTTCTATCTATATTGGTATCAATGGCACGACCGATGGCAACCCGCTGACCACAATCGAGCTAGTCACGGCTGAGCTAGAAAAAATGAAAACCTCATTTCCACCTGGGCTCAAGGTTGCGATCGCTTATGACTCAACTGAATTTATTCAGGCCTCGATTGACGAGGTAATTCTGACCTTAATTCAAGCATCGATTATTGTTGTTGTCATCATCTTCTTATTTTTGGGTTCAGTGCGATCCACCATGGTGCCGTTAGTCACTATTCCGCTATCGATTATTGGCGTGTTATTTTATATGCAAATATTGGGCTACTCAATCAATCTACTGACATTGCTGGCAATGGTCATGGCGATTGGTCTTTTGGTTGATGATGCCATCCTCGTGGTCGAGAATATATATAGACATATTGGTGAAGGGTTAAAGCCGTTACAAGCGGCATTCGTTGGTGCTAGAGAAATAGCTAAACCAGTCATTGCAACCACTATTGTGTTGGTTGTAGTTTACGCACCGATTGGGCTATTGGGTGGGTTGACCGGCGTTTTATTCAAGGAGTTTGCCTTTACTTTGGTTGGTACGATTATTATCTCAACCATCATTGCGCTTACCTTATCGCCTATGATGTGTTCGCGGATACTGAAGCCTACTGTGGCTAACAATGCTTATGCGCGCTTCATCACTACGTTTTTTAACAACCTTCAACAACGCTACGAACGATTTTTAGCCGATTCATTGCAGACTCGGTCTGTCACTGTAATTTTTGTCCTGATGGTGTTAGCAATGCTCATCGGGATGTTTCAATTTGTTCAAACAGAGCTGGCACCTGAAGAAGATCAAGGAATTATTTTTGTATTGTCTAAGGCGCCCGATCATTCGAGCATAGACTATTTGAATAAATACACAGCGCCGTATAATGACATTTTTCGTGGCTATGAAGATGAATTTGAATCCTCTTTTATGGCGAACGGCTTTGGCGGACCAACAGTGTCATTCGCAGGCATGCTACTCAAGCCATGGGACCAACGGTCACTGACATCACAAGAAATGATTCCGGTTATTCAACATCAACTTGACCAGGCACCAGGGCTACAAAGCTTTGCGTTCAACCCACCCTCACTCCCCGGTGCGAGTGGCAATACGCCAGTTGAGTTCATCCTCAAAACGCAACAGAGTTATGAACAGCTCTTTGGCGTTGTGCAGCAGATACTCTCCAAAGCCCGCGAGACGGGTCAGTTTTATTTCATCAAAAGCGACTTTAATTTTAGCAAGCCTGAAATCAGGGTTACTGTAGATCGTGAACGAGCCCAATCTATGGGTATATCGATGCGTGAAATTGGCCAGACACTCGGCGCTATTCTGGCCGAAGGCTATGTTAGCCGTTTCAATTTGGCCGGTCGCAGCTATAAAATCATTCCACAAGCAAGGCAGGCTGATCGTGAAAATGGCGCGATATTAGGTCAATATTATGTTTACACGCCTCAAGGCGAGCAAGTGAGTCTTGCGACTCTGGTTGATATTGAATATACCTCAGTGCCTGCCGAACTGGTTCAGTTTCAGCAACAAAATTCTGCTAAAATAGATGCAGTTCCCGGTGTGCCACTAAGCGAGGCATTGCAGACACTACGAGACATCACTGCCGAAGTAGCGCCTGCCGGATATACCTTTGACTATCAAGGGCAGTCACGTCAGTTGATTCAAGAAGGTTCGGCATTAATGCTGACATTCGGTTTTGCCATTATTATTGTTTTTCTAGTGCTTGCCGCTCAATACGAAAGCTTTCGCGATCCGTTTATCATCCTAACCACGGTGCCACTTGCAATTTTTGGTGCCTTCATACCGATGTTCCTGTGGGAAGTATCAATGAATATTTACAGCCAAGTAGGCCTCATAACGCTAATTGGACTTGTCAGTAAACATGGTATTTTGATAGTCGAATTCGCCAACGAGATACAAATCAAGGAGAAGTTACCGCCAGGACAGGCAGTGATCAAAGCGGCGTCAATGCGCTTACGGCCTATTTTGATGACGTCTTTTTCAACCATCATTGGTATCATGCCACTGGTGATTGCCAGCGGTGCGGGTGCAGCAAGTCGTCAAGCGATTGGTATCACTATCGTATCTGGTTTTGCAATTGGCACATTGTTTACCCTCTTTGTGCTGCCAGTGGTTTATACCTACTTTGCCAAAGATCGTTATTTGGAAGCAGTGGACACGTAAGCCGTTAATAGTAGTATCAGAAAAAATAAACCATCATAAAAGCCAGATTATCCTTAACGAGTAGTAGTTAGTTGAAATTCGACCAAAAAACCATCATCGAAGCCTGCGGTAAAAGCTCTTTCTCACGCGGCCAGGATTATTTCAAATCAGGTCGAGTAGTTTCTCTCGATTATGACGCAATTAAACGAGGCGTTGAGCTTATTGGTCGTACGCTCGGTAGTGGCGGAAATATCTATAATCAAAAAGTATTTCTCGATTTTCAAGGCGACTATATTGAAATTGATGGTCAATGCGACTGCCCCGTTACCTATAATTGCAAACATGTCGTCGCCACCTGTTTAAAATACAAAGAAGAAATCGAGACGCCGTCACTGTCACCACCGCCAATCGCTAAGGCAGAAATTATAGAGCAAGACAAAGTCACACGTTGGTTGCAAAACTTAACTGAATCAGCCGTTGATTATCGATCGCCTGTGGCTCAAAAAACCAAAGACTGGCTGGTTTTTATTCTGAGTATTCGTCACGATAATCAAAGCTTACTTAAGCCGCGTGATCTCACTGTTTCGATACGGGCCACGCATTATCGCAAGAACGGCATGGGTCTCGTGAAAGGTCGTGAAATCGCATTACACAATATCAGTGACCGCAATAGTGATTTTCACGCGCTCCCTATCGATTCTGACATTACTGCTTTTTTGCAAACAACCACCGAATACAGTTATTGGAATACACCCGCCACAATCCGCGGAAGAGCGGGCGCATCAGCACTGAAATTAATGCTTGAGAGTGGCCGTTGCTATTGGCAAAACTTGGATGGCTCACCCATACAAAACGGTGAACAAAATCAATTGCAGCTTGGCTGGGAAGCGCAAGAAAATGGTGATTTAGCGTTGCAGCATAATCTTGGTCTGCATTGCCTGTTGCTCAACACTCAGCCCGTTATGTACTTGGATACCCAACTGCAGCAAGCCGGTAGACTTGATGTACAGGAATGGAGTCAAGATCAACTCATCCAGTTAGCACAAGCGCCTCAAATACCGGCTGATGAAGCCGACACAGTGACGCAGCAACTGCTCCAGAGCTACCCTAAGCTCGCGCTGCCTCTTCCCGTTGAAATTGCCCTTCGCATCAACGAAGGCGAGTTGATGCATCCTTGCCTCACGTTAACAAGTGTAGGGGGCATCGAACAAACGTTGGAGCACTGTTTGCTACTCGACTTTGATTACAACGGTGATCGCGTGCCGGCGATGCCTTTTAATAAGCAAAGCACATTTTTCAGTCGAGGTGATTGGGTGCGGTTAAATCGAGACACAGTCGCTGAGGAAAATGCCCTTAGTGTACTTATCGGTTATGGATTTAAACTGTGTGAGCCTGTCGGTGATGCCCCTCAACCGCTTAAACTACTGCCATTGAATGATATAAACAATATCGCCAATGGAGGCTGTTGGGCCGATTTCATTGAGGAAGGTATCGACGCTTTGCGTAAAGAAAGTTGGCAAATTGAAATTGATGAGCACTTCCACCTACGCTTTGAAGACGCCGATTGGGAAGCTGAAATTAACGAGGATGAAAATGACAATGATTGGTTTAGCTTACGCTTTGATTTAAAAATTGGCGATGAGAGCCTGCCTCTTGCCCCATTACTCACACCATTACTGGCACTCGACCCAGCCGACCTGCCGGAAGTAATTACGTTGCCGATTGGACACCATCGTTATATACGATTACCTTAC
>JBLHWR010000082.1:0-9253 GCA_047629275.1 Gammaproteobacteria bacterium | reverse complement strand
CTAAGCTTAAACCAAGTAATAAGGCGGATAACACCATAAGTATCTCAGCCATAGAAATGTTGAAAAGCATAAACGGCGTATAGCCGCAAGCGGCTTTTACTTCGAACACTAGGGGGAACCATTGATCGAGCTGAAACCAGCTGGGTAGGCCTGCGTCCATATTGCAGTTACCAAATATCCAACCACGCTCAACGGCTAGAGTTTGCCAACTTCGCTCCACAAAACCAATCATCATTAAGCTGTTTAAAATGTGTAGGGCAGGAATAATGGGTTTAAATCGTTTGAGCAGCAAGGCTAAAAATGCAACCATAATAAAACCCAGTATCCAGATGCGAATGTGAATGCATAACACACAAGGCCATTCGTCGAGCACATACTGATAATAAAGCCCGACGGCTTCCATTGATAATCCGATCAAAATAAGGAAAACCCAATACAAATTACGCTCACTGAAGTTCTTAATTTGATACATGTTGATTCGGTTCATTCTAAGTAGATAGTCATAGTACTACTTTGCATTCTTTGACTGTAAGGTATTTCTAAAAAAGTGTGGCTCCTATGATTTCCACTTAACCTCTAAAAGGCTTTTATTGCCAATCTAGGAATCCATTACCGTCAATTAATTAAACCTTCATTCGATCACCTTTGGGATCGTAAAACGCTTTCAATGAGGCTGTGGCTGGAAATCGAGTACGTGCAATTTCGATTTCAAAATTGGCACTCGCAAGTGAATCGGCATTAATACCAGGACGGTTGATATAACCCATGCCAATAGCTCCACCCAGACTATGGGCGTACATGCCCGATGTTAGGTAGCCAACAATGTCACCATCCATCACAATGGTTTCATTGTGATACAGCAATGGCTCTGGATCGTTGAGCAAGAATTGAACTAGTCGACGATCAGGTAATCCGGCTGCTTTTTGCGCAATAAAAGCGTCACGGCCAATAAAATCACCCGCATCTGGTTTTGCAACAAAACCAAGTCCAGCCTGAATTAAATTATCTTCGGCACCAACATCATGCCCCCAATGCCGAAAGCCTTTTTCGAGACGAAGGCTATTCAATGCATGAAGCCCTGCGTTGCAAATATCGAACTCTGCCCCAGCTTGTTGAATAGCTTCAAAAACCTTGACCGCCTGTTCTGCAGGTACAAATAATTCCCAACCCAACTCGCCCACATAAGAAAGCCGTTGCATCCAGATTTTTGCACCGGCCACTTGACCAAAGCAACCAACACCAAATTCAAATGACTGGGCAGAGAGGTCTAGGTCTGAGATTTTCTGCAACGCGTTTCGAGAGTTCGGCCCTTGGACTGAAAGGCAGGCGTATTGCTGACTGATATCAGTCAATGTGACATCACCTTTCAAATGTTGTTTCAAGTGCCACCAATCACGATTGAACGAACCAATACCAGTAACAACCCAAAAGCACTGCTCACTGACTTTAACAATTGATAAATCGGCATTAATACCACCGCGCTCATCTAGCCATTGGGTGTAAACCACCTTGCCAACCGCAACGTTCATGTCAGCGGCTGAAATATATTGCAAAGCCGATTGAGCATCGGCACCTGCAACCTCAAACTTGCCAAAAGAGGTCATGTCAAATACCCCGAGCGATGAACGAACGGCCCGATGTTCTTCGGCATAAAACTCAAACCAGTTCTGCTGTTTGTAGCTGTATTCATATTTCGCGGGTGCACCATTTCGGGCAAACCAGTTGGGTCGTTCGTAACCACCGACCTCGCCATAGCAAGCACCCTGATTAAGTAATGTTTGATGAAGCGGTGATAACATGAGGTTACGAGCAGACTTGTACTGATAAAATGGCCAATGCATGTCATAGGTATGGCCGAGCGCTTCTGGAATTCTGGACTCAACGTAGGCTTGAGTGCGTTGTATTGGGTGCGAGCGACGAACATCACACTCCCACACATCACCTGAAGGATGACCGTCGATTATCCAGTCAGCCATTAGCTTACCCAAACCACCAGCAGCACCAATGCCTTTTGAGTTCATGCCGCAGGCAACATAAAAGTTATTAACTTCTGGGGTAGGGCCGAGCAAGTGTAGGTTGTCATTAGTGAAGCTTTCTGGACCATTAAAAAAGGTACGAATACCGGCTTCTCCAAATTCTGGGAATGTCTCCATACCGCCGATTAAGTTGGGTTCGATATGGTCCATGTCTACTTCGAATTGATCGAAACAAAAGTCTTCACTAATTTTATCCATCGAGCAGCCAATGGCATCTTTCTCAAACCAACCAACGAGCATTTTGCCCGCGTCTTCTTTAAAGTAGAGTCCCTTATCAAAATCCCGCAGCACGGGGCGTTTTGTTAGTCCCTCCATTTCATCGGTGACAACATAGAAGTGTTCACAGGCATAAAGTGGTAGGTCGATTCCAATTTCAGCTGCCAGATTGCGAGACCAAAGCCCAGCTGCCAGAACAACACTTTTAGCTCGAATTTCACCCTGATCGGTACTCACTCCAACTGCGGTGCCTTGTTCGGTAATGATACGATTGACTTTACAGTCTTCAAAAATCTTAACCCCGTGACTACGTGCGCCTTTAGCAAGTGCCATCGTGGTATCAATTGGGTTAGTTTGACCATCCTTCTCAATATATAAAGCGCCAATGACACCTTCAGTATTAATGCCCGGATACATTGCTTCAAGCCTTGTATTGTCGATGAATTCTGACTCAACACCGAAAACTGCTGCCATAGACGACGTACGCTGAAGCTCTTCCAGTCGTTCTTCTGTTCGAGCCAAAGAAATACTGCCAATTCTACGATAGCCAGTGGCTTGTCCAGTTTCCGCTTCTAGTGAGGCATAAAGCTCGTGGCTATATTTGGCAAGTTTGGTGAGGGTCGGTGTGGGCCACAACATACTGACTAGCCCAGCAGCATGCCAAGTGGTACCACAGGTTAGCTGTTTTCGCTCGAGTACGACGACATCAGTAATGCCGCGTTTGGCTAGATGATAGGCAATAGAACAGCCTTCTATACCGCCACCGATAATGATAACTTCAGCTGATTGAGGGAGATTTATTTCTGACATTTCCTTATACCCAGTGTTTAATTAAGCGCGTAATAATTCGTTAGCAGGGTCATAAGCCGCATCCATTTCTATATGCGCTTTGCGAGTACCGGCTGAAGTATCAACTGTCACCTCAAGGCTCTGTGCAATGACTGCAGGCTTTAAGTAAGCAAAGGCTAGGCTTTTACCAATGCGATGGCCAAAAGCGCCGCCGGTCGTGAGTCCAATTAACTCACCGTTATGATAAACCGCTTCATTGCCGAAGCACTCGCAGTGCATATCATCGTCGAACACAAGATAAGCTAATTTAATGTCAAACTCAGCATTAGCACGTTGTTTGATATTCTCACAACCAATAAAGTCACGTGTGGTATCAACAAACCGGCCCATGCCTGCCTCTAATCCACTGATTTCTTCCGTGAATTCATTGCCATAAGCGCGATACATTTTTTCCATGCGCATCGAATTAAAGGCATAACCGCCAAAATCTCTTAGCCCAAAGTCTTTACCCACACGATCGATCGAATCGTAAATGGAGAGTAGTTGATAAGATGGCATGTGCAGTTCATAACCAAGTTCACCTGCATAAGAAACCCGAATGGCAAGCACTTGAGCGCTATCAAGTTGAATATATTTAGCACAGAGCCAACGGAAGTTTTCGTTTGATAGGTCGTCTTCTGTCATCAGCTGTAAAATATCGCGAGATCGCGGGCCGGTGATCAGCATAGAACTAAATTCATCAGTGAGGTTTTCGATTCTCACGTCAAAACCATTGGTGTTTGATTGCATCCAATGTAAATCTTTGTGCTCCGAACCAATCGCTGAGACTAAATAGAAGCGATCTTCTGCCAAGCGAGTGATCGAAAATTCACACATGATTCCACCTTGCTCGGCATGAAATAATGTCAAACTAATGCGGCCATCTTTTGTGGGCAGTTTGTTACAGGACAGGTGATCGAGGAACCGATAAGCATCGGGTCCAGATACTTCATATTTAGATGAACCTGACAGGTCAATAATGCCAGCGCTTTCTTGAACTGCTTTACATTCTTGTGAAACAACCGAGTGTGCTTCAGTGTGAGACCAAGACAAACTTTCGCTGCGAACGGTGTCTGTTTGAAACCAAAGCGCCTTTTCATAGCCTTGCGAAGCACCATGGATGCAGCCTTTTTCTAGTAAACGAACATATAGTGGACTAGTCCGACTGGGCCGACCATGCGGACGATTAATATTTGGCGCACCGACTGCGTACATTTCTTCATAGGACTCAATCGCTTTGATGGTGCAGTATTTCTTATCTGCCCAGTCACCAAAACGGCGGCTATCGAGCGGAGCCATATTGATTTCAGTTTGACCATGTACCATCCATTGCGCGAGGAACTTGCCTACACCACCCTGTGCAATGCCGATACTGGCACCACAAAGATTCCAGAAATTTTTCAGGCCTGCCTGTGGCCCAGCTAAAATATTATCATCTGGTGTGTGAGTAATAGGGCCGTTGACAACCGTTTTGACACCGACGTTTTCGAATTCGGGTGTTAGCTCAAAACAGCGTTGGAGAAATGGCATTAAACGATCAAGGTCAGGTTCAAATAATTCGCGATCAAAACCCCAGTCCATGCCATTCAGAGCCCAGGGTTTGGAACCCCACATTTCATAAGGGCCAACCAGAAATCCATTACCTTCCTGTCGAATATAAGCTGAGCTATAAGAGTCACGACAAACCGGAAGCTCCCAGCCGAGTGCTTCGATCGCAGGATGACTTTCCGTCACCAGATATTGGTGTTCTAGGTTAGTTAACGGCACGTTGACACCCACCATGGCACCCACTTCACGGGCGAAGCAACCACCAGCATTAACGACATGCTCGGCAATGATAGTGCCCTTGTTGGTAA
Source organism: Gammaproteobacteria bacterium (assembly GCA_047629275.1). GTDB lineage: Bacteria > Pseudomonadota > Gammaproteobacteria. Next base: position 4,317 of record JBLHWR010000082.1, on the reverse strand, counting down.
TGACTTCCCATTCGCCCGATGGCAATTGGTTAATGTCAGTCACTTGAGTGAATCGATTGATTTCAGCCCCATTCTCACGCGCCAATTTTGCTAGCGGCATGACGACAGATGTCGGGTCGACGTGGCCATCATTAGGCGTACTGACAATCATACGGGCCTTGTCGAAGTTCATAAAAGGGTTTAGCTTTTGCGCCTCTTCCTTACTGATGATGTTAAAATCAAAGCCGACACTTTTAGAACGGCTTTCCAAATTACGAAACCATTGTTCCTCAGTCTTAGTAAAGCCAACGCGAATACTACCGGTTTGATGGAAGGTGGAATCAAGCCCAGTTTCCTGTGGCAATATTTCGTTGTATAACTTGATCGTGTAGTCATGAATTTGCGATACCGTCATGTTGCCGATGAAGTTAGAACAAAGGCCTGCGGCATGCCAGGTAGAGCCACTGGTAAGTTCACCTTTTTCTACCAGTGCTATGTCGGTCCAGCCTTCCTTAGTTAGATGGTAGAGCAGGTTTACACCCAGTGAACCGCCGCCGATGATGACTACTCTTGCATGACTTTTCATATTGATGCCTTCTAAAGCTTTATATTCTCAAGATTGTTAATGAGCTATGTCTTCTGGTTAATTATCTCTGTAATGAATATCATAGCAGGTAAGAACAGCAGCTAACTAGTCATCTAAACTGTCGCGACCAAAAGCCTCTCTGGGCAAAAAGATAGGGAATTGCTCCCGCACTTGGCGGTCAATCTCATCACTAATATGGGCCGGGTGGTAATTGCTTAAAATTTCATTCTTCTTTGCAATGGCCTTATCAAGTAAAACAGGTTTGCCTTGCTCATCCCATTGATTCGGACTTAATCGGTCGCCAAACTCGGGGTAAATATATTCAGTCTGCATGACTTCTATGGTTTGATCCGCACCTAAGTAGTGCCCCTTCTGGCCCATGCAAACATCTTTTAAGACCTCGAAGCTAAGTGATTGTTCGTTGACCTCAATACCACGGGTTATTCGTAAGGCAGCACCTAGTACATCGTTATCTATTAATAAGGATTCAGGGCAGGCACTGAGTAAGCTAGCGTACATGCCGGCAGCTTCATAGACGATGTTAGCGCCTGATGTTGCAGCACAGGTTGTTGTGTAAGCGCGTTCGGAACCCCCTTGAAAATCAGGAAACTTAGAATCAGACATACCGCAGGCTGTGCCTGTTGGTAAATCGAAATGGTTACCCATTTGCGCGCAGGCAGATGACAGTATGGCTTGCTCGGGTGAGCCACCACTCATGGCACCAGTGCGCAGGTCTGATACAAATGGCCAGGTGCCCAAAATAGCCGGTGCACCCGGTTTGATAGCATTCACATACACTAAACCACCAAGGCACTCAGCCCAAGCCTGAGCAACAGCACCCGCAAGACAAGCAGGTGAAGTCGCACCTGATTGCCCTGCAGAAAGCAGTAGCACCGGCATTCCACCTTCGACAGCGGTTCTAACACAACCCAATGCTTCTTCGGTAAATTTCATAGGCGGTACGACATGACAACAAGAGATACTCACGAAAGGTCGTTCTCGCCATTTGTCTTCGCCACCAGCGATGATATGCAACATTTTTAGCGTGTCTTCAAGATGATGTACTTCGGTCCAACTGGCACCAACGTGCTTGGTAGTTCCACTAACAGCGTTGTAAGTGGTATTAATGTCCATCGCCCGATTATCAAGGATGTCTCTCAAAACACAGGTACGTTGAAACATGTGGATGTTGTCACACTTATCAACGATACGAGCCATGTCGTATAAATCCTGAGCGGTCGATTCACGGTATTCATTTTTAACCGTATCAGCAATTAATACAGCCGCTCCGGCTGTGGAAAAATGTACTCTTTGCCCCGTTAGCTGCAAGTCGTGTTTTGGATCCTGACCATACAAGGTTAAATTGCGACAGCATTTGTCCATCGCGTCCTCGACGACCGCCTTTGGGAAACGTAAGCGACCATCTTTTTCACTATAATTAGCGCCGATAGCAACGCAGGTCTCGATACAATGAGGCGTCGCATCGGCAAAGCCAACTTCTTCTAGAATTTTGAATACGGTGTCATTAATAGCCGCAACATCGGTGTCTGTTAAGGGTCGATATTGACCACCTTCAAGGCCAGCATGTACTGGTTTTAAATCGTCGGCGAGTGCTGCCTTGCGCATTGCAATTTTGGCTTCTCGGCTGTTTACTCTTCTTCCCATTATAAGGCTCCTCGCGTTTATTTCTATATGAATAGGACTGTTAAATTAATGTTATCTTGTTACTAGTTTAAATGACTTACAAACGATTATTTTTTATAGCTTGCATTAGAAAAAATAATGAATAAAGTTAAGTTTATGGCACGTAAATTACCTCCTCTCAATAGCCTTAAAGCATTCGAAGCAGCTGGCCGGCTGTTAAGTTTTACGCTGGCTGCGCAGGAGTTAAATGTGACTCAGGCCGCGATAAGCCATCAAATTAAGGTGATAGAAGACTTTTTAGATGTGTCGCTATTCTACCGCTTACCTCGAAAGCTAGTCTTAACTGATCAGGGCAAGGCGTTACTACCTGAAGTTATCGACGCCTTTGACATACTAGCGACGGCGATTGGTACCGTGAGTAAAGACCTTGACAATAGCTTGCTCAGTGTTCGACTCGCACCTTCATTTGCTGCGAAGTGGCTTTCGCCTAAACTGAAGTACTTTTGGTTACAAAATCCTGAAATTGATTTATGCCTGTTTCATGCCCATACCGCCGTTGATTTCGACCGAGAAGATATTGATATCGCGGTTACTTATGGGAAAGGTGATTGGCCAGGTGTTGTGTCTGATAAATTATTCACACTAGATTTTTCACCCGTTTGCGCTCCTTATTTCCTTGAAAAGGATAAGCCGTTAACTGATATGAATAACCTGAAGTATTACACGCTGCTGCACGACGCTAATTATGAATGCTGGGGGGAATGGTTAAAGTTGGCCGGTGTACAGGATACACCGTCAAACAGGGGCACCATTATTGATGATACTAATGTCCTCATTCAGGCCGCAGTGGACGGGCAGGGTGTGGCGTTATGTTCAACCACTTTTGTACAAGATCACCTTGAGGCAGGACGACTCATTAAGCCGTTCGACATTACCCTAGTAAACGACTTTGCCTACTATGTTGTCTATCCTAAATCTCACTTAAATAATCCTGCTGTGTGTGCGTTTCGAAATTGGTTGCTAGAACTGCAGGATGGTAATGAAGTTACTGGTTAAACGTTGTGAATAAAGTAAGTGTCATCGGTGGTTAGTAGGCGGCAAGTCAAAAATATTTGGGTCATAAAAAATATAGCTGAATATTTCAATCCTATAAATAGGTGAGAGTATGAGTTCAAGCTTCTATCGTTTGAAATCGATTGGGCGTAGTATCAGAGAATAACTAAAACACAAGGGGAGCTTCGATGAGTAATAACGTACAGGCACAAGCCATTGTCATGAGCTTACAGCCCTATTTTGAGAGAGCCGAAGCCGAGGGCCTCTGGTTTTATCATGACTCGAATGAATCAGGTGAAGTTTGGGCATCGCCCGAATATCTTCGTTTAATGCAGTGTAAGGGGCACTTGCTCTTGTCATCCGATCATTGGGAGCTACGCAATCCAATGGGGTATTTAAAATCACTGCATCGCCAGGCCGAAGAGTTGATAGAGGAATATAACGAAATGGCTGAGTGCTTACAGGTTCCTAATGTATTGCTGCTGGAAAAGCAGGATATGAAGCCACCTGTGGTTGAGGCGGTTGTGGGGGAGTAGTTAGTTGCCGATCAGCAATTCCAAGACGGGTTGAGCAAATAGTCTCATAGTGGCTGATGGTGATGTTTGTTTGCTGAGCGGCGCCACTATGCGAAGATTGTTTTTAAAAAGGGTCAAGTTTATGTGGGCCGGTTGAAAAACGAAACTAAGGCAGTTGAAAAAAAAGCGTGCGTTAATCGTCGTCTGTCCCCTAATATTCCCTGATTTTTTGACAGAATTGCCAGCAGTTTATTCACCAATAATGTTGTACACAATTTTTGCTGTTTGGAAATTAGCCCATAAAACATACGATTGAATGCTATTTGATAAGTAAGAAGACTTGGTTTCAAGTAATAAGTGCCATTAATTTAAGCTACGAGTAAATCTGTTCGTAGCCCCATAAATAATTCATTAGGTGACCGACAACCCCTAGATTTTCTAGGGCGTTGATTGAGGCGTTCCATCACCCGCGCAACCTGTTCGTCCGTCACTTCATTAAAATTTGTGTCCTTCGGAAAATATTGGCGGATTAAGCCATTT
>JBLHWR010000081.1:0-9389 GCA_047629275.1 Gammaproteobacteria bacterium | reverse complement strand
ATCGGGTGACCAATGGTGGCTTGGATCGGCGTGAATTTATGAAGGCTGCATCCGCTATGGGCCTTGCCGCAGTAGCGCCAGCGCTTTATTCCCAAGCCGCTCATGCAACACCAAAGCGAGGTGGTACATATCGCCTTGGTCTTGGTGGCGCGAATACTGGTGATAAGTTTGATCCCGCCGATAATGGCGACGTCTTTATGACCAACATAAACCAAGGCGCTGCGCGGAATAATTTGGTGGAAATAGGTCCCTCTGGAGAGTGGTTGCCAGAACTAGCCGAAAGCGTTGAAGCCTCTCCTGATGCTAAGACTTGGGTCGTAAAATTACGCCAAGGCGTTGAATTCCACAGTGGTAAGACGCTTGATGCGGATGATGTTATCGCCTCTATCCAGCACCATCGAGGTGAAAATTCTGTTTCTGATGCTAAGAGTGTTGCTGAGTCGATGGGTAACATTCGCAAAGATGGTAAAAATACGGTTATCTTTGAACTTGATGGTGGTAATGCAGACTTCCCTTACTTGCTAAGTGACTACCATATACTGATAGGTTCGGCTGACAAAGCTGGCAAAGTCGACTGGGCATCTGGAGATGGTACCGGTGCATACAGTTTGAAAAGTTTTGAACCTGGTGTGCGAGCTCACTTATTGCGCAACCCAAATTATTTCAAAGAGGGGCGTGGTAATTTTGATGAGGTAAGAGTTACCGCAATCAACGATGCAGCTGCCAGAATGAATGCAATGGTGACAGGTCAAGTTGATGCAATTGCTCGTTGTGATCTTAAGACCGCTAGTATGCTTGAAAAGAAACCTGGGGTTAGCGTACTGCAGACATCTGGTACCAAGCACTATACTTACCCAATGGATATGCGCCAGGGGCCATTCGACAACAAGCATGTGCGCATGGCACTGAAGCTTGGTATTGATCGTGAAGCTTTTGTAAATACAGTTTTACGTGGTTATGGAACAGTTGGTAATGATCATCCGATAGCATCTTCGCAAAACTATCATGCCAGCGAGTTACCTCAGCGCCAATATGATATTGAAAAAGCCAAATGGCACTTGAAGCAGGCTGGTCTCTCTAATCTTGACATTGAGATTTCGGCATCTGATGCTGCTTTTGGTGGAGCAGTCGATGCCACTCAGCTCTATGCAGAACAGATCAGACCCGCTGGAATAAACATCAAAGTCAATCGTGTGTCTGCTGATGGTTATTGGAATAATGTTTGGATGAAGGTGCCTTGGAGTGCTTCTTACTGGAGTGGACGTCCAACAGCTGACATGATGTTTACTATTGGCTATAAGGCTGGCGGTAACTGGACTGAATCTCACTGGAATAATCCACGCTTTGAGCAATTACTGACCCAGGGCCGCGCTGAATTGGATCAGGCTAAGCGTAGAGATATCTACGTAGAAATGCAAACCATTGTAAATCAAGATGGGGGTTCTGTGATTCCCTGTTTTGCCAACAATGTTGATGCAGCATCAGATAAGCTTGGTAGATCAGCGAAGCTAGCGGGTAACCGTGAGCTTGATGGTGGGCGCAGCATCGAACGTTGGTGGTTCACGTAAACGATCAGCTTCATGCTGGAAGTTGCTGAATACCGGCAATAAAATATGGCGAGGTTTTTTGTCCTCGCCATTTTTACTGAGTGAGTTTTGAACCTACCTAATATGAATAATTCTCTGTCTTATATGTTACTCAAGCGATTAGTTCTGGGCATCCTCACTTTAGTGGCTATTTCCCTTCTTATTACACTTGGCGTCGAGGCACTTTCAGGCGATGTTTGTACGGCAATGATGGGGCAGATGGCCTCGCCTGCAAAAGTCGCGGCCTGCCATTCACAGCTCAATCTCAACTTGCCAATGCACGAGCGCTATTTGACCTGGCTGTGGAATTTTATGCAGGGTGACATGGGCAATGCGCTAACCAATCATCGTAGCGTTGCTAGCCTGATTGGTAACCGCATTGGTAACACCTTCTTTCTTGCTGGGCTTGCTGCATTAGTTGCAGTACCACTGGCGTTGACCTTAGGTGTTATAGCCGCTTTGTATCGAAATTCTTTCTTTGATCGAGCTATTTCAATTGTTACCCTAAGTGGTATTTCAGTTCCTGATTTTTTCATCGCTTATATATTAATGGCTGTATTTGCAGTTTGGCTGGGAATTTTACCGGCGATCTCTAATCTTGATCAATCGATGGACTTGTGGGACCGCATTTACATATCGGCCCTACCGGTATTGACGCTTACCGTTGCGGTTAGTGCGCACATGATGCGCATGACACGTGCAGCGATCGTTAACCTACTAGCGAGTCCCTATATCGAAATGGCTAAACTGAAAGGTATCAGGCCAAGCCGAATCATAATCAAGCATGCCCTGCCCAATGCCCTGTCACCGATTATACAGGTCGTCATGCTTAATTTGGCTTGGCTGGTGGTGGGTGTGGTTATCGTTGAAGTTGTATTTGTTTATCCAGGATTGGGTGCGCTGATGATTGATGCAGTTTTTCTGCGTGATATGCCAATAGTGCAAGCTACCGCGATGGTATTTGCCTCGGTTTATGTCATTTTAAACTTGTTGGCTGATATTTTATCGATGCTTTCAAACCCGCGACTGCGGCACCGCAATTAAGGCGAATTGAATGGGATTACTAAAACTCTTCTGGAGTCTAAACTGGGGTGCACGCTTTGGCTTTTTAATCGTCATATTTTTTTCTACCTGTGCCATTTTTGCGCCTTGGCTGGCACCTTATGGTCAGAGCCAAATCGTCGGTGATGTCTGGGAGCCTCTGTTCGGTAAGTTTGTTTTTGGCACAGACCAAATTGGACGTGACATGCTATCTATGCTGATTTACGGCGCACGAAACATGATTGCGTTGGCTCTATTGACCACCGGCTGTGCTTTTGGCCTCGGGGCTTTGTTGGGGTTTCTTGCCGCAACCATGCGCGGTTGGGTAGACCAAGTGTTGAGTCGCTTCGTCGATATGATCATCTCTATTCCAACGTTGATCTTCGCACTTATTGTGCTCTCTGCAACTGGCACGGCGATCCCGTGGTTGATCACGGTGATTGCAATCATTTACGCAATGCCAGTTTTTCGTATTGCACGCGCAGTTGCGATGGATATTGAAGTGATGGATTACGTTGAGGCAGCGCGTCTGCGCGGTGAAGGACTGTGGTGGATCATGCGGGAAGAAATTTTACCGAATGCAATGACGCCGCTGGCAGCCGAGTTTGGTTTACGTTTTTGTTTTGTTTTTCTGCTGATTAGTGGACTGAGTTTTCTAGGCCTTGGGCTACAACCACCACTTGCTGACTGGGGTGCCATGGTACGCGGCAATGCTGACGGTATTGCTTGGGGTTATATGCATCCGTTGGTGCCAGCTGCTTGTATTGCACTATTGACGATTGGCATTAATCTAGTGGTTGACACTGCTGTGCAAAAAGCCAGCGGTTTGCGTGACGATCAATAGGAACTAATATATGAGCCATAAATTACTCGAAGTGTCCGACCTATTGATCGAAGCTGATATTGATGGCGTCTGGAAACCGATTGTGAACAGTCTGTCGATGACGCTAGAACGTGGCGAAATCATCGGGTTGATTGGTGAATCGGGTGCTGGCAAGTCAACCTTTGGACTCACTGCGTTAGGTTACACCAAACCTGGCTGCCGTATTGTGTCTGGCACGATCAAGCTCGATGGTGTTGATTTAACCAAAATGAAAGAGCCTCAATTACGTCAAATTAGAGGGGATAGAGTGACTTATGTGGCGCAAAGCGCCGCGGCTTCGTTTAATCCAGCGCATACCTTATTCGAACAGTTTGCCGAATCTGCAGTACAGCACGGCAAAATGACTATGGCTGAAGCTCGTGAGCGAAGCGTCGAATTATTTCGTCAGCTTGAATTACCTGATCCAGAACACATTGGTGAGCGGTATCCGCATCAAGTGTCAGGTGGCCAGCTACAACGGGCGATGACCGCGATGGCGTTGGGCTGTGATCCAGATATTATTGTTTTTGACGAACCGACAACAGCACTGGACGTGACCACACAGATCGAAGTGTTGGGTGCGATCAGAGAGGCAGTGAAGGCTCGCAATGTTGCGGCTATTTATATTACTCATGATCTTGCCGTAGTTGCGCAGATGGCAGATCGAATCATGGTATTGCGTTATGGCGACTTAATAGAAGAGGGTGATGCGCGTTCCATGCTGATTAATCCTCAGCACGAATACACGCAAAAGTTGCTCAACGTTCGAGCGCTTCGTGAAACCCGCAAGGATCATAATGAGGATAATGTTCAGTTATCGATAGAAAACATTGCTGCTAGTTACTCCGGTCCAAAAAACAACGTTTTGGAACATATCAATGTCAACATAGTGAAAGGCAAGACGGTAGCAGTGGTTGGTGAGTCTGGCAGTGGCAAGAGCACACTGGCGCGGGTTATCACGGGCCTGTTGCCACCCAGCCATGGTAATATTATCTTTAATGGAACTGAGTTAAAGCCAGCTCTGAATATGCGCTCAAAAAAAGACCTACAATCGATCCAGATGATTTATCAGAGTGCCGATATCGCGATGAATCCAAGGCATAAGATCAAAAAAATCATTGGGCGGCCACTGGAGTTTTATCTCGGTATGACTGGCAAACAGAAGGATGAGCGAGTTCTTGAATTGTTGCGCCTGATCGAAATTCCTGAAGAGTTTGCTGAACGCTACCCAGGCCAGCTGTCGGGTGGTGAAAAACAGCGCATCTGTATTGCGCGTGCGCTCGCTGCTGAACCTGAATTGATTATTTGCGATGAAGTTACCTCTGCACTTGATCAACTGGTTGCTAAGGGTATTCTCGATTTATTGCTCAGTCTGCAAAAAGAGCTGGGTGTGTCATATTTGTTCATTACTCATGATTTGGCGACAGTTAAATCGATTGCCGATGAAATTGTTGTGATGTACCAAGGCAAGGTGGTCGAGCAGGGCAGCAAATCAGATATACTGACACCACCTCACGCACCTTACACTGAACTATTGCTGGCATCAGTGCCAGAAATGGATCCTGATTGGCTCACCAATCTGGTTGATAAACGTAAACGTGGTGAATCACCAACGTCAGAAAGTATTGAAACCTGAGGTTGTTTAATCAGGCTGGATGACATCCGGGAATCCTGGTGCCCTTAGCTCTTCACCAGTTGCGTCCTCCATCATTTTAATTACGTGCGGCGTCCAAGCGTCGCCGCCGTATTTGGCACGAGACTCTATGAACATCTGTTCTACTAGCCCTGCAAGCTTTAATGGTACATTGAGGTTGCGCCCAAGGTCCGTGACAAATCCTAAATCCTTGAGTCCGAGGTTGGTGGTAAAACCCGTGTTGAAAGTGCCGTTCAGTATAACGGGAGCCCAATCCTCGAATTCACGGCTGTTTCCAGAGCTTGCTGTGATTGCTTGGTAGCATTTACCCAAATCCAATCCCCCGCGTTTGGCCAACATCAAAGCTTCACCCGACGCGACCAAATCTACCAGGCAGAGTAGGTTAGTGATGACTTTTATAAGTGACGCATTACCAATCTCACCCATATAAATAATTTGCCCACTCATTTTTTCGAGCAATGAGCGTTGGGATTCGAATACTGCTTCGTCACCACCAACCAGCAATGTCATTTCACCAAGGGCTGCTCGATGCACACCTCCAGTGGCCGGACACTCCAGAGTTTTAATCCCTTTGGCGTTGGCAACGGTTGCTAATCGTTTGATTTCTTCGACTCCAGTTGTGCTGATTTCGATCCAAGTAGAACCGGATCGTAGTGTCAATAGTGCACCCCCATCGCCTTCCATTACCTGTGCAGAAGCGGTAGGAGAAGGTAAACAAGTAAAGAGCACGTCGACCCCTATGCATAGATCCGATATTGAGCTGCTAGAAGTTGCACCAGATTCGACTGCCGCCAAGATTGCATTTTCATCAAGGTCGTAGACAGTGAGATCTACGCCAGCCTCAAGTAGATTCCTACATAACTTTGAGCCCAATACACCTAAGCCGATAAATCCGCATTTCATAACTTTCTCCTCTGAATAATGACTCCAAATGCACTGTTGAATGTTAACCAACGGGCAATGTTAAATTGCTTAGGATAGTGCCAAAAGTTTACACTTTGGCACAGACTTTAATCAATTAAAGTGGCCATTTGAATCCTGCTTTACGTAAAAACTATGAATAATGAGGACCAGCATGGAGATCTGATTAATAGCTTTACGCTTAATAATGCAAATCAAGCCTCAGATATTAGCGAGTTTGAACCATTTAGACTAACATCCTGACTCCATACCGTAATATCACTACCGTTAGCATTAAATCGGATTTGATCGTTTTTTGTTTTAAAACCATCGGTTTCTACTGCTGTTGCAATACCCCACGTGCTAGTTATCGCGTCATAGTGGCTCGTCCATTTGCTTTCAGCTTTTCCGTTAAATTGATTCCATAACGCGATGGCATTGTTGCTAGCATCGAACGCGATCTGTGGATTATATGCGCCGTCGATATCTCCTATATTAATTACTGTCGCTGTGCCCCATAATTGGTTGATAGTGTCGTATCGATTGGCCCATATGCTATCAACCATACCGTTGGACTGAGTCCACAATGCCATGGCATTACCATTAGTATCAACTGCGATTTGAGGATCGTACGCATCTTCAGAATTGTCTTTTTCTATTTCTGCTTTAGTACCCCACATTCTGGTTGTTGCGTCAAAGTGGTTTGCCCATATGCTATCAACCTTGCCGTCAAACTGACGCCAAACTGCGATGGCATTACCGCTGGAATCGATTGAAATTTTGGGATTGAATGCATCTCCGCTATCGTCATCTTCAATCAATGCTGCCATACCCCATAATCTAGTTTTTGCATCATATTGATTTGTCCATATGCTTTTAACTGAACCGTCATCCTGCCACCACACAGCAATTACATTACCGCTAGTATCGAACGCAATCTTGGGGTTATAAGCATGCCCTGCATTGTCTGTCTCAATGACTGCTGCGATATCCCATGATCTGGTTGAAGCATCATATCGGTTTGCCCATATACTAAAAACTGAGTTGTCTGTCTGTTGCCACACCATGATGGCGTTTCCGTTGTTATCAAAAGCAATTTGTGGCGCGTCCGCATCATGCTCAGTGGAATTGTCAACTTGAATAACCGCTGAGTCACTTCTAGTCTCCTTGTGATTATCAGATGACCAGTTAGAATTTCCTTCAAGTAAATAACTGACGAAATTGGTGATGGTTGATTTCAACGCAAAGGCCTGCTTTGTAATAATGTCTAACCCACTGTCCGGCTGAACCGTTGTGATTTTGGTTTTGCCATCAAAGGTTGCTATGCCATCTATGTTGTTTGTTTTGGAAAGATTAAAACTGTTCGCACCAATGGTCGCGATAAAAATATCTTCGTTAAACGAGGCTCTAAAAGCATTGTTACTATGAATTGATGTGTCAAATACAAACGACTTTATACTGCTGGCTTTATTTTTACTCGTATCGTGGTTATTACTGCAGACTGTCAGTGTTAATAAAAGCCCGAAAGCTAAAAAAAGTTTAATTTTATAAAGATACATGGGCCTTTTTTAATCCTCTAAGCTTATTTTTACGAGAAGGATTAGGATGTTGATTTATATTAATAAATCACTTCTGACTAAGGCTCCAAGACAAGGAATTTTAGGGTTAAAATTTCCTATCTATATAATGCCATTGCTTCATAAGGATTAATGTAGGAGAAGGATTGTTCTTATGTAAGCTTTGGATTACATGATTTCATAAGTGATATCTATTGATAGATAAAAGGCTATTAATGAAGGGTTACAGAGCATTATCACCGGCAGTAGTATTTAACTATTTTAGGCAAGCTAGGGTGGTAGACTAATATCTTGTGACAACTAGCTCAAATTTCTAGACTTTTTTTCAATGTTTCTCCTAAAAGTACGCGGGGGAAACCATTAAAGATATGAGCAAAGCGCTGCCTATGATCGCTAATCAATACCTTCGCGATACCTAGTCACGATCCGTGCAATATCGATATCGACTACCTGACGTACCTTGGATTCTTTCTCCTGATATTGCTTTTTGGGTAAGGATCGGATAATACCTCAATAAAGCCGGGGTCGTCGAAGGGCTGTTATGTGCTGCCAGTGATGGCTGGGTTGTCCACTAGGTTTCTTATCGTTCTTTGTCTGTGAGGGCTTCATGTGATTTTGATCCGTTGCGGACGGTTTGCTGCTATTACGACTATTGAGATTGGATCGATTGAGCTGCTGAGAAATCACAGAGAAACTTCTCGATAGTGGCCCTAATTGTTGGTAAAGCAGCATCGTCCTGATTCAGTTAGTCACGGATATTAACAATCGCCTACTGAATATAGATTCCTTCTAACTATCATGATGCTTTTGATTTATGTGACGACATGCGCACATTATTGATTGGGGTTTCTAGCACGATTTTTAGAGGTCTCATCGCCTATATTTGGCAGTAAACTATTGGCCGATATGCCTTCAAATAGGCTGATTTTGGATATAGTTATGATTGATTAACGTCTTAGTCCGAATCGCACTTAACTTTGAAAACTTGCGATAGGGTCAACCGGAGATAGGGCCGCTCAAACTATTATCTTTTAGCATGCGCTATCATATGTAATATTTGCTGGAATACGGTGTTACTTAACGACTCGCTTAAGTCGATGGCAAGGCTGTGGCGATAGTAGGGTGTGAGGCTTAATCCGACGCCTAGCCCGTAAATTTCAACATTTGATTCAGCTTCATTTCGCTCGACGGTTTGCTTTAAATGATGATCAAGATAATACTCATCATTTGCCTGATGGGTCGCCGCATCCATCGGACTACCATCTGAAATAACGATTAATATTTTACGCTCTTCGCCATGGTTTCGCATACGTTGGCAGGCCCAGTTAACCGCTTCGCCATCAACGCCTTCTCGAAAATAGGGTGATTTTAATAGCGCTGCGATGTCGCGCCGCGATTTACGCCATCCGGTATCGGCATTCTTGAAGATTAAATGACTTCGTTCGGCTAAACGCCCCGGATTTTCTGGTCGTCCTTGCGCTATCCAGTCTTTTAAAGCACGGCCACCATTCCATTTGCCGGTAGTAAAACCGAGTATCTCGCTCGAGATGTCAGCTTGATCGAGCGCTCGTCCAAATATATCGACCATCATTGCAATTGATTCAATGTATTGTTTCATCGACCCTGAGCAGTCGATTAAAAAAGAAACAAGGCAATCGTTTTTAAATCGATAGCGATCTTTACGAAAAATTCGTCGTTCGGATGGTGACGAAATGACTTGAGACAAACGTCGACCATCTATGACGCCTTCTTCTTCACCAAATTGCCAA
>JBLHWR010000080.1:0-9565 GCA_047629275.1 Gammaproteobacteria bacterium | reverse complement strand
TTTTGGAGATTAATGGTGTGTTTAGCTAGGTTGCTAATGAATAAGTAATAAGCTGATTCAAACTCAACATAGGGCGTATAGCTAGCCTCAGGTTGATTATTATTGTCTATAGTGGCTAAGTGAACTGTTTTTAAGTTAGCGAGCAGTTCATGAAACTCGATTTGAATGGATTCTAAATTGTATTCTTTGGTCACGTTTTTTTAGATGTGGTATTAGTGAACGGGGGCTTATCTTGCCATAGCCCATGCTATTTCAACATTATAATTTTATGTTTAAATAATTTAGAATATCTATCCATTCATTTTCAACAATTGCGCACTGGCTCGATCGTTTTCACTAGCGAGGTTCATTAGTTTAATCTGTGTTTCGTATTGGCGCGCATATTCCATCATACGAACCATTGAACTTACCGTATTGACATTGCTCGACTCCAGAACGCCTGATGTCACTGAAACTAAGGCGTCAGGTTCAGCTGGCAAGCCATTTTGGGTTCGAAACAAACCATCCTCACCTCGATTAAGTTGGTTGGCATCGGGTTTGACTAACTTGATTCGATCAACGCCAACCAGTGTACTGGCACTTTGTCCTATACCTCGAATACTAATGGAGCCATCTCGCCCAATGACCAGTGTTTCAAATTGTGGAATAGTAATAGGGCCGCCATCACCAAGAACAATTTGATTCGCCCCATTCAGCAGTAACCCATTTGGATCAAGATGGAAATCGCCTCTTCGTGAATAAGCTTCACTTCCATCTTTCGCCTGCACCGCAAACCACCCTTCTCCATCAATGCTCACGTCAAGATCCCTCCCTGTGGACATCAGTGCCCCTTGACTAAAATCGGTACCAGCACCCTTGTTGACTGAATAAACTCTGTCTGCAGAGCCTGGACCATAAATTGGCTCGGCCTTAAAATTATCCAACGTTGCTTTAAAACCAATCGTGCTAGCATTTGCCAAATTGTTGGCGTTAGTGGCCTGCGCCAACATCGATTGCGATGCACCATTCATTGAGAGATATAGGAGCTTATCCATTTGCTATGCCTTTAATTTTAAGATTAACTTTAATAACTAACGAATCTGAATGATTGTGTCAGTAATCGCATTCGAGGTTTCAATCGACCTTGCGTTAGCCTGAAAATTTCGTTGAGCGGTAATTAAATTGACCAGTTCAGCCGTCAAGTCAACGTTTGATGCCTCTAGGGCGCCCGATTGGATTAAACCAAATCGATCTGTGCCACCAATACCTGTTACCGGAATGCCAGAGTCAGTAGTTTGTTTCCAGGATGAGTTGCCAACACCTGTTAAGCCCTGAGTGTTAGGGAAATCCGCCATTGCTACCTGTCCAATCGGTGATGTAACGCCATTGCTAAACGAGGCACTTATTAAACCCGTTTCAGAGATAGCAAGGCCAGTAAGCTTGCCCGTAGAAAAACCATCTGGACTTAATTTACTAACCGCGAAGTTAGATGAAAATTGTGTCGTTGCATTGTTTGCGAAGTCGTGAGTAATCGTCAGTGGGTCAGCGCCATTGGACAGCGCCAATGCTACATTTTGTATCGCAGCAGGATCACTGCTTGCAAAAGAACCATTACTGTTAAATTTAAGAACAGCAGGGTTTTGATTTATATTACCTCCTCCATTTGGATGAGAAACGGTTGTAGTGCCGTTAATATCAGTAGGCTCGCCGTCAAGATAAGTAAATACAAGCCATTGATTAGGATCTCCAACTATGGCAGGTGGAACGGCTGGGTTAGTCGTAGTTGTCGGACCGTCATGCACAAAGTAATAGGACGATATATGCGATGCACCCAGCGAATCAAAAACAGTAGTCGACGTTGAGTGAGCGTAGGTTCCACTTGCCAATGGGTTAAAGGTTGTTGGATCAGTTTGTGTAGCAGTTGAATTCAAATTCAAACCTACTTCAACTGCAGTAGTTGCCTGCGGCGCTCCAGTCGATGTGGGAAGTTGGATCGAGGCAATTGTATTTAAACTGCTAGAGATAACTGTACCTTTCGCATCAACTGGAAACGTCTGTAAAAACTCGCCACTATTATTAGTAATAAATCCATCAGAATCGACTCGAAGTTGTCCTGCACGAGTATAGGAAAGATCGCTACCAGTGGAGTCTTGTTTTGTAATGAAAAAACCTTGGCCCTTTATTGCAAGATCAAGACTAGCATCCGTAAATTCCAAATTACCCTGCGAAAATTGTTGGCTGACACTAGAGACTTGAACCCCATTCCCTACGGCATTGGGACTATTCCCAAAAGACGACACGGCAAACAAATCACCAAACTCTCCACGTGATCGTTTAAAGCCTGAGGTTGATACATTGGCAATGTTGTTGCTGGTTACACTCAAGTCCAAAGTGGCAGTTTTTAAGCCGCTCAGTGCTGTATTAAATGACATATTATTATCCTTTTTTTAGTGGATTAGGTTACTAAACTAAATGACTTTGCTAATTATCTTTACTAAACGGTTTAGAAGATTTTGCGAACATCAGCCATGCTGATATCCCCAAGCCCTGAAATACTCAATGTTAGATCTTGCCCAGCTTTGCCAATGGTGACGCTTTCGACATCGACAACGGATAAAACTTCGCCCGCTGAGACTGATGTTCCGTAATTAACTTCAGCTGAAATTGTGTACTTGCCGGCAGAAAAAGGTGCACCTTTGTCGTCTAGCCCATCCCATGTAAAATCAGCCAACCCTTTAGGTTGTGCACCTAATAATTGATGATGTATCAGCTGTCCTGTTGCGTTAGTGACTCGCACCGTCACTTCTTTAGCTGATTGCTCAAGTTCGACTGAGCCACTGAGCCCACCAGTAGAAGCAAGATAACCATTCTCTGATGGAATCAAAACTTTACGGCCAACCATCGTAGAGGCCTGTAATGCTTGATTAGATTGGAATGAAGAACTTAATGAATTGAAAGACGTATTTAACTCATTGACACCACTTACTGTACCAAACTGAGCCATCTGTCCAAGGAAGTCACCATTTTCCATCGGTTCCAATGGATCTTGAAAACGAAGCTGAGCCGTCATAAGCTCTAAAAACTCTGCTTGGCCTAATTCATCATTTGCTTTAGTTTTTGAGGGATTGGCATTGCTAAGGCCTAACTGAGTAAATGAGTTTTTCGTATTGATTTCATTCATAAGACTGACCCTGTTGAATGTCTTGCGTGATTAAATTCATACGTTTAGGTGCCTAATGACAATGCGCGTAACAATAAGTCGCGAGAAGTACTGAGTACTTCGACATTATTTTGATAGGAACGCGAGGCTGAAATCATATTGGCCATTTCTTCTACCGCATTAACATTGCTACCAAATACATAACCATCTTCATTAGCCAATACGTTTCCAGGATCATAGAGGGGTTTAACTTCTCTCTGACTTTCGATTATACCAAGCATACGCACACTGACTTGATCTGGTCTAGAACGATCATCTATCATAGCCTGAAACACGGGATGTCTTGAACGATAGGCTTCTGCAGGCGATGAGGCTACGGTTTCAGCATTCGCTAAATTACTTGCAGTCGTATTTAATCGAACTGATTGCGCGCTCATTGCACTGCCAGATATATCAAAATTAGAAAAAAGTCCCATTATTATTCTCCTTTTAAGGCTTTTATTATGCCCTTAACGCTACTATTCAAAAATGTAAAACTGGCTTGATATTGAAGTGCATTTTGTGAAAATTTAGATTGCTCAACATGTGAGTCAACCGTATTACCGTCTAAAGAGGCATGTAAAGGATTACGATATTTAAGCTGTGTGTTGGAGTAAGCACCAGAATTAAGATTAATGTGATCAGTGTTTGTGCGGACCATATCCAAACGCTTAGTTTGCTGATCATTAGCCTGTTTTAACATTGATTGGAAATCAATGTCGCGTGCTTTATAATTTGGGGTGTCGGCATTGGCTATGTTGGATGCCAAAACATTCGCTCGCTTGCTTCGCATGATCAATGCATCATCATGGATTGAAAAAGCTCTTTCAAAGTTCATTGGCATCGTTATGTCTCTTCACTATTAAGTTTAGTTAATAACGTTGCACTCTTAGTGCCATTCAATTATTTATTAATAATTTCAGCTACTTAAAAAAATTCATACAAATTAACAGCGGCAATAGCGGCAATCATTGTTGCAATTTGCCGCTATTGCCGCATTACTATAAACCCTAATACGCTTTCATAGCATCAATTACTGCCTGCCCCAATATGTCAGGGTCAAACTTAGCAATAAATTTGTTTGCGTCAACTTTGTCGACCATTGATTGATTAAATACACCGCTCATTGATGTATGCAAAATAATATATATGTCTTTCAGTCGCTCATCAGCTCTAACTTCAGTAGTAAAGGTATAACCATCCATTTCGGGCATTTCAATATCAGAAATGACCATCGCTAATCTATCCAGTCGTGGATCATTGTTTTCTGCCCAGTTTTTAAGTAGATCGATCGCCTCTTGGCCATTCTTTGTCGTTAACGTCTCCAGCAACATATCTTTCTCTAAGGTTCTACAGACTTGTTTTCGAGCCACCAGTGAATCATCAGATACTAGGATTAAATTTTTCTCAACATTAGGCTGCACTATCAGGTCTTTAATATCTTGCGACAGATTTTCTTTTGTGCCAACCACTTCAGACATAACACGTTCGACATCAATCACTTCAATCATTTTTCCGTCAACATGGGTCACAGCCGTCAAATAACTAGAACCTTCGGCTGTGCCAATCGGAGGAGCATGTATATCCTTCCAATTAATATTAACAATACGATCGACCCCTTGAACTAGAAAACCTTGAACGCTACAGTTATATTCAGAAATAATTAAGAATGAGTTCTTAATATCCTTTATTGGTGGCCCTCCAATGGCCATGCTGAGATCCATAATACTAATAGTTTTACCCCGGATATTTGAAATACCCCTGACAACTGGATGAGATTGCGGCACAATCGATAAAGTAGGGCACTGCAGTACTTCTCTCACCTTAAATACATTAATACCGTAAAGTTGTTGACCACCCAGTCGAAACATTAATAATTCTAATCGGTTTTTTCCTACTAACTGGGTACGTTGGTCAACCGATGCCATTATACCGGACATATTTTGCTCCTAATTCACAACGTGAAATTTTTAAAATTGAATTATTTGTAAGTTCTTTAACGGCAATGGATACAAGGACTTTAACAATGATTAATGGCTCGTTAATTGCAGGTAAACATAGATTATGATGAATATTGTTAAAAATTTAACCTTTTGGAGAAATTACACGCCATGATTTTGGCTCTCGTTATTCAGTTAGATATTTTAAAAAGAGATTGGCGGAAGTGAATTGACTTCTATCAGACCATCTAAATCTATCTATTTGACCTTTATTTGCCTGAGTTTAATTACAGTGGCTGATGACTTAAAAGCAGATCAATACCAAAGTCTCGAATCAATTCAGTTTCAGGCCGAAGAGTATATTATGCAGTTTGACTATAAAACACCGTATCTACCTGAATTTAGATCGAATCATCTTGATTCTAGATTAAAGCTAACAAACTGTAGTAAACCGCTTCACATAACATTTTCTAACCTGCAGAAAACATATGGACGAACTTCTCTTAACATTAGTTGCCAGCAGCCACCTAAATGGAATATCCATTTGCCTATAAGGGTCAAGGTATTTGATGATGTAATAGTGGTGCAAAAGCCTGTTAACAGGAGTCAAAAAATTGACAGTGATATGCTAGGATACGCTAAAAAAGATATAGCTTTATTAAATCAAGGTTATTTTATTCAAAAAGATCACTTAAAAAACACAGAATCTAGGCTCAATCTAAAGCGAGGTAGTGTTTTAACACTTAACAACACTCGACCTTCTGATATGGTAAGATCAGGTCAATATGTAACGTTGATTCTTGAATATAATGGGATCAATATTAGGGCTTCTGGTAAGGCTTTACAGTCAGCCAGAATAGGTCAGCTTATTAAAGTTAGAAACTCACAATCTCAACAAATTGTAGAAGGCATTGTTTCTGGCGAAGGACTAGTAAAAGTGACACTTTAATCTATATGCAGCCTATTTTATCGTGAACTGATAAACTAAAGCGTTCATTCACTTTATTAATAACTGCTGATAGTTTTAATAAAAATATTTCATCCAAAATATTAATTATAATTAGTTTAACTTTATTATTAGCCAGCCGATAAAAATATAAGTACTTACATTAAGGAGCGTTTGAAATGACAGATGCCATCAATACACAAAATAGATTGTTGTCAACGGTAATTAAATCAGAAACACAGCCAACCGCTACTAAAAGTTCGGTCGCTATTTCAACTAATCAAGACAGTGCAGCAGCAAAGTCTGGTGCAGCAGTTATAGTTGAGTTGAGTAGCTCGAATGTTTTACTGGACTTAAATGCTTCTGTTCGAGAAATACCTGAAGTTAATGCCGCTAAGGTGGAATCAATAAAGCTTGCATTGGCTCAGGGTGACTATCACCCCAATGCAGAGGTAATTGCTAAGAAATTTAGCGAAATAGAAAAACTATTGCCATGAGTTTGAATTCGACTAACTTATGCCGTGAGGCATTGGATCAACTGCTTCAAATGCAACTAGCGACAGTAGAGGAAGTTAATCAATATCTGGTTGAGTTAAAGGCTTCAATAGCTAGAAACGATATTGAGGTTATGAATAGTTCGCTGTCTGAAAATAATCTCCCCATAGATAAAATTGAAACACTCGAACATCGACGCAATCAACTTTTAATTCAATATGGTTTTGA
Organism: Gammaproteobacteria bacterium; assembly: GCA_047629275.1. Classification (GTDB taxonomy): domain Bacteria; phylum Pseudomonadota; class Gammaproteobacteria. The sequence goes on along the minus strand of JBLHWR010000080.1, from coordinate 2,778 downwards.
AGCCAGTAATGAAGGCCTGACAGAATGCATAAAATGGTGTGATGATAACGTAGGCAGTCTATCTAAACGGTATCAACTTTTAACCGATTCGCTAATTCAGTTACAACAGTCTATTCAAATCAATGCATTATTAGTTAATAAAGGGCAAGACCGTATAAAACGTTCAGTTAGTCTACTGACAGGACAAGTCGGCTATGAAAAATCGAGCACCTATTCTAAAAATGGTCAAACTTATGACGCTATCAACAAGCGGAGTATTTCTCAGGCTTAGGTTCTTCTCAAAAAAGACATGAATTAAAAGTCTATTTTGTTAGATTATCATTGGTTACTTCCACGAGACAATCAAAGAAAAAGCCTAATCGATTTTTATATTTAAGAAAAAAGAACTTAATCCTATCGAGCTACTCTATTCAGCAAAAAGCATTAACTATTCATCTTAGCGCTTTAGACCTAGCGGGTTTTCAACATCTACACCGTCCATGAAGGGCCTTTTTCTATCTTTGTGGGTCACTTGATATATTAACCCCATCCAATTACCTACCACTGCACTGGCGGTGTCATGCCATGTATTATTAAGCTTTGATAAGATTAGAGACTCTGGAAAATCAGGCATTTTTAAATGATGGCTCTTTGCCAATTTAACTCTTAACTCATACTCACGCATTAAAGCCGATTCAAATACCCCAAAATACTTTGTCGGTAATGGTGGGTAGGTCATAAGCTCGCCAGAAATATATCGAACTATCTCTCGTTTATATTCTTTTAATAGTGAAATAGTGTCATATTCAGGATGACCTTGAAAAAATACGGTGCGAAAACCATCGGCACTAGTCGCTAGATGAATACAACCGTCATCACCCGTTACAAGTGCTTTTAAGCCAGCTGCACCAAATTGTTGTGCATCAACATTATTCCAACGAGAATGAGGAACATCGAACTGGGTATTAATATCAACAACTAATGGATGGCTTTTGTCGATTACGTTATGCGCAAAAACCCCCCATTTCTTATAGGGCTTTTGTACCCGTTTTTGTCCATACCGAAACTCGAGTACAGCGTGAGTTGCTAGGCAAGAACATAGTGTTGACGTTACATTTTCGTGAGCCCAATCAGCCACTTCAATGAGAGATTCCCAAAACACTTCTGCGGAAAGTTCGGGGCCAGTGACATTCGCACCAGTGATGATCAAAGCATCTAGTCCCAGGGCTCGAACTTGATCGAAACTTTCATAATGCTGGTCAATATGAGCTTGAGCTTCCTTACCTCTAGGCAACGTATCAAGTGTGAATGGGTGAACATAAAATTGCGCAATTGGATTGCTCTCCCCTATAAGGCGAAAAAACTGCCGTTCGGTGGCACCAAGTGCTAAATCTGGCATCATGTTTAATAAGCCAATATGTAATTCGCGAATATCCTGATGCTGAGCAATGTTAGGCTTTAATACTTTTACACCTTCAGCCAACAGTTTGTCGAATGAGGGTAAGCTATTGTGAGCGACTAATGGCATTAACAGTTCCCCACTTGGTTTTTATTGTCTTCACTTTGTCTAGCTATGGCTAATTCTATTAAGGTTAAAAAGCCCTCTTCATTTTTCACCTGTGCTACTTCATCGGATGTCACTATATAACCATAAGGCTGTGCAATAGCTTCATATCTGGGTATGCGGGAATGAAACAGGTGCGGAAATACCCACCGTGCAAATTCATCAGGATCTATTTCAGCCGCGTATTCTAGCCCAGTTTCTTCAAAGTACATTTGAAGGTGTTGTTGCAAAAATTCAGACCGATAAAATAAAGGCTTTGGTGAGCTTTGTGCCCTTTGAACCAGTGTTTCTTCCTGAGCTTGATTGGTGACTTGAATATACAGTATTAAGCTACAGCCAATTAAGGTTTCAATCACCTCAGGTTCTTCGAGCTCACACAAGCTGCCACCGACATCATTAATGAAATTTGGATAACCGTAAATGTCTTGGGACTTTTTTATAAACTCAGGTACTTCGAGCATAGCGTCAATCTCAGCTTGACGATAAATAGCTTGTCGTTTGATAAATTCATCTAACTCAACGCCGCCTAGTGCGGGGTTACCCAGCTTGCCAACAAAACTTAACACCGGTCCCAAATCGTCGATCTTGATATTGTTTCGTATATGTATCCAGTCTTTACGCAACAAGTCTTTTAAAAAAGGTACTTGCATCGCCTGCTGCTTAATCATATCAAGAATATGTTCGTCCAGATAACGAGTACCAATTCGATAATCGCCCGAGTAATGAAACCAGTTCTTACCCTGTAACATGTTAGACAGATACGACTTACCAACGCCAGACATGCCCAACAATGTAACGTTTTTATTCTTCCAGTAACGGAATTCTTCAACGGTAAATTTCAAGACTCGCTCCAAAGGAAATTAAGTGTTAATTATGCAATATCGTTAAGCACTGTGGAACCATCAGTTTTCATTTTACTTCACTGATGATCATCGTTATATTTCGCCTGAATTTATATAGGAAGGGACAATGGCTGCGTTATTTGACTACATTATTGTTGGTGCGGGATCGGCTGGTTGCGTTTTAGCAAACCGACTGAGCGCCAACGGTAAATTTACGGTACTAGTTTTGGAGGCTGGAGGCAGTGATCAAACATTTTGGATACAAACCCCAATTGGTTACGGTAAGTCGTTTTATGATCCAAAAGTTAATTGGATGTACACAACGGAAAAAGATCCTGGCCTTAATAATCAGTCCAACTACTGGCCACGTGGCAGAGTTGTTGGGGGATCAAG
>JBLHWR010000079.1:0-9576 GCA_047629275.1 Gammaproteobacteria bacterium | reverse complement strand
AAGGAGGACTTTGTGCCAAAAGCCGACATAAGGTTCTAGTCTAGAAAAGGCTTAAATCGACCTATAGCGGTCTTAAGAGAATTCGAATTATCAGATTATATTGAGCGCAAAATCATCATACGATTAATCAAACTTGGCCTCAGATAAGTCTGTTTGAATAAAAGCAGTTCATCATCATAAAAAAAAGCAATATTCAAAGCTGGTTTGCACAACAGTTTGAGGCGCTTGTTTTGAATTTTGAATTATGTGAAAACGGTTAATTAATAGACGAGAAATTGCCGACTTTCACTCCCATCAATAATGTTAAAGAGATGTAAACATGAAAAATATGAGGCATCATGTATTTTGATTTTATGAAAAATGACGTTTTATTTTAGCTATACACTGAAATTAACTTAATCGAGTGGCCTCTATTAATTGCCTTTCAGTTTGATGGGAATAAAGCTATACGTCCTTATATTCTGCAATTTCCCCATTGGGATCCATCTGTAAATACTTTGATTTCAATATTTGCATTGACAAAATAACTAGCACCAATCCCATCGACACAAAACACAGAGGGACGTCCAGGCTATTTTTAGGGCATATATCCCCATAAAATAACTCGGCAACGACGCCAAATAAGGCGATGACAAACACTAATAACCAACCCGCTATAAACATCTTTTTTCGCAAGGCAAGGGAGCCAAGTTGTTGCGCGGCAAAAATAAGGAGATAGCCGAAGCTAACCAGGTAGCAAATAGGCAAAGCACTCACTGCTGGGCAGGGCGCCTCACCAGTGAATGTTAAGTAAGAAACGCTTAATGCGCCATACAGCCCAACACCCACTAAAGCGTATTGGACTGCTTGCAACAATAAAGGGATTGAACGGCTCAAAAACTTAGCAATTCATTCTTAAACGTTCCCTCTCGTTGCTGCTGCATACCGTTTATATATTGCACGCTTACCTTTGTTGCCGAAGCGTCACCCAGACCAAAAATTTGAATATGGGATTGATCTGAGCCCAAACCTTCCCCAGAAACAAAATTACGTTGCATGACTTTACCGTTACTCAACTCAACGGTAATTTTCGCGGCAATCGACTCAACCGTATCCGGGAGTTTCACTTTAAGGTATTGCTGCTCGCCCCCTTGGTTAATAAACACCTTTGAAGGGCCAGCAAGATTAACATGGACTAAATCAGGGTAGCCGTCGCCATTAAAGTCGGCACTTAGCGGCGAAATACTATAGTTGCTATTGATCACGCCACTTTCTTTGCCACTGGCAGCAAATTCGCCTGTTTCAGTTTGCAACAAAAAACGTCCGGGTAAACGTAAGAAGGGTATTTTGTGGAATGGAAAGTCGATATAGTTTTCCGATACCACTAAGTCATCTCTTCCATCGAGATTGAAATCTTCAAAAATGGCGCCCCAGGAAAACTCGTAATCTGCCAATTTTACCTTTTGTGCAATATCTTCAAACTCAAAATTTCCTTTGTTTTGAAACATGATCCAATCGGAATGGTAAAGCTGATCGTCACGTAAGTCGCCCTTGGCTAAGATAGGAGGGGCAGAGGTGCCGACATTTGAAAAGAAGAAGTCCACATAACCGTCATCCATATAGTCGGTCACGGCCAATCCCATTGGATAACTGAACTGCTTAGAATTAGGATTGGGCACATCTGCAAACTTGTTATTGCCCAAGTTCCGCCAGGTTTTCACGTGGCCTGTGTCATGTACCGTCACCAAGTCCTCTAATAAGTCGTTATCGATATCGACGAACACGCCCATAAAGGTATTGTGTACATAGTGCAAACCCGACTCTTTAGTAATATCACTGAACGTATTGTCGCCGTTATTCAGCAGCATGACGCTGGTACCACCATAACCTTCTTTATTAAATATATTCTGCCCTTCAACTAACTCCTTTTTGATGTAACCGGCGACGTACATATCAAAATGACCATCACGATTAATATCACTTATCGCCACTGACAGTGGTGAGGTATCTTCACTTATCGGAAGGTCTAACTTTTTCCCGGAAAATTGCTCGCCGTCGTTTAAATACAACCAGACGCCTGTGGTACGGGAAATGATTAAATCTGAGAATCCGTTTTTGTCTACGTCAATCACCGATGCACCAAAGGTTGCATCTTGAATTTCAGGCTTGCTCAACAAATCTGTTCGCAGTGGGGTAAATTTTCCGTCGCTGAATTTGAAAAACATATCGGCCTGATTAGGGCCACCGCCAATAAATAACTCCTCTGTACCATTATTATCAATGTCGATGGCAGCACTGGCTGTAAAGGGCAGCGACTCTGCCGGATTGAGTTTGTGCTCAAATTCCAAATAGCTTGTATCAAACTTGGGGATCAAAACATTTTCAGTCGAGACCTCGTAATCAATATTCTTGTCAAGTACAAAACGGGTCATTACCCCTCCGACTAACAAGACAATTATAACCAGGATTGAGATCAGTATTTTTTTCATTATTTACTCCTAAAGTAACACTATTGCTTTTTGCTTTTGTGTGCTTGAATCAAAGACATACTAAAAAATAGCGCGAAACCTATATTTAATGCGATTGGCATCATATATTTACCGACATCGGGACTGATAAGGTAAATGATAAAAGACGATAGCAGTAACACAATCGGATTGAGTATGGCCTGCCATTTTTGATATCGGGACTGTCCTGTCAAGGTCAGATAAATAAATATTACCGAAAGTAAAAGTGTGGTTATGCGTATGACTGTCAGCAGACTCTCATAACGAAGTTGATAGAGCTGTGTCAATTCTTCAAAATTGCCAATCATATTAGCGGAATGCATCAAGGCACCCATACTGGCCCGCGAACTTATCCAATCGCCCCCCAGAATAAAACCGTAGGCGCCAAGCAGAAAGCCAAAAAACGCGAGACCTTTATTAGCGGGTTTCAACATCAGATAAATATGCCAACAACCTACTATGTATAAGGGTGAAGCAAAAACTCCAAAAAAATGACCTAGCGTTTGTTGTGAGTCAGATGTCGCCAACATAAACTCGTAGCTGTCTGATGAGAATCGTGCGAGGGGATCAAAGTGCAGCAAAAATTCGCCGGTGCCGACTAAAATTGCGGCGAGCAGCCCGAGCACCCCGCTTAACATGATCATATTTTGCTCATTTTCGAACAGTTTTTTCATTGTGAGTCTCTCTTCTAACTTACGTTAATTTTTAATTAAATGTTAAGCAGTTTTCTGCATCCAATAGTTGATACTGACATAGCGGCCAGCACCACCAAAAAATAGCGCAAAAAGCATAATAAAATACGTGGTGGAAAACTCGATCCCGTTATTCAATATGACCAGCTTACGGCTGGAGGTAAAAAAGGCATCGTCCGCTTGGACTAGTTCTCTAACATACGCCCGTTTATCAGCTGCGTCCAATATCCACCAGCAAGGCAAATGAGCATGCAAAGTGAGTACGGTCATCATGTGAATTTGTCAGGGCACAACGCAATCTTCATTCCAAGTTGTGAAGTACCCATATCTAAGTCACTTAAAAGCATATCTTGCAATATCCGCAATATACGGCGAATAATATTGGTAATATGTTGTTGATTACGTTAAATGTTACGGATTTTAATATAAGCTTGCTCTGGGTTGCCTGTATTTAAAGACTTGAATGGATTGGCACATTTATTTCAATAGCTCTTCCTTATTGAATTTTGATAGGGCTAAGGTTTATTCATGTTGTTCTTCTCAAATATTTGCATTGCTTTAGAATATGATGGTAATTAATCCAAACATGAAACAGGGTGATCGCGCCAAGGGAATCGATGAATTGGGCGGCACAATGTCTCAAGATGGTTTTGCCGAGCAGGTGCGCCGTTTTCATCCAAGCGTGTTAGGTTACGCCTTTAATATGACTGGAGATGCTGCGGTTTCCCATGATTTGGTACAAGAGACCTACTGTCGCGCATGGGCAGCAAGGGATTCTATAAGGGATTTGGACGCATTTAAAGCCTGGTTATGTACCATTTTACGTCGTGAGAATGCGAGGCGATTTTCCAGAAAAAGTTTCATATACGACAGTTTTGATGAATCAAACATCGTAGATCAGGCGGCGCTTAGCTTGGATCATGCCTTAGTCATGGAAGGCGTGTTTGATGGACTCGAAGCACTGCCACAAAAATATCGAGAACCCTTGTTACTGGTGTTAGTTGGTTACAGCACTAGCGAAATTTCACAAATTTTAGCCCTTAGTTGCGGAACGGTGTTAACCCGAACTCGGCGAGCTAGATTGCGTTTGAAGGAGATAGTGTTATTCAGAACATCGACTTAACAACACCAAACATTCTGCTTATTGATGACGATGAAGGATTGTGTGTGCTTGTCCGTAAAGTGCTGCATGGTGCCGGATTCACTGTCAGCACAGCCGCCAATGCCGAAGATGCGAAGCGCTGCCTGGCTGAGCAAAACTTCGATCTGGTGTTGGTTGACTACAAACTCCCTGATGCCAATGGTATTTCTATCATTGAACGCTATGCACAGCACATTCCCTGTATTTTAGTGACGGCTATGGGGGACGAAAAACTGGTTGTTCAGGCGATGCAAAAAGGGGCTAAGGACTACGTTGTTAAAGACAGCAGCGGCAACTTCATAAAGTTACTACCAGATGTGCTCACCAAGACAATCAGTCAAGACAAATTGTATAAAGAGCTAAATGCAACCCGTGAGCGCCTGCGTAAAGTATTTGATGAAGCGCCAGACTTGATGGTGGTGACTGACGCAGATTTTAAGATATTGGATATCAGTAAAAATGCTGCCTTACGTTACAAATGTAAGTCCTTATGTGTCGGTTCGTCGTTAAGCTATTGCGTTAGTTTTTCGGCACTGCAAACTTTGGTTAGCGATCAGCGAAGCGATAAGGTTGTTCAGGCTAATTTTGAGCATCAGACTTTCCCATTTAGACTATCTTGTCGTCAATTGAGTCAGCATGAATTGATGTTTGTTTTTCATAACCTTACGGATGCTTTTGAAGTAGAGAAAGCAGAAAAAATCATCGCGACTATCAGTCAGGAAAAAAGTGACTTACAAGAGCAAAACCGACGTTTAGCTAAACATTCCAACATCCACACCAGCTCTATAATTGGCTTAAGTCCGGGGATATTGACGCTTAAAAAGATCATTGCAAATGTTTCAGATACGGACGCCAACGTATTGATTTTGGGTGAAACCGGAACGGGAAAAGAGTTGGTGGCTGAGGAAATTCATGCCCAGAGTCAACGTAAAAATCGTTCGCTGATAAAACTAAATTGTGCCGCAATACCAGAAAATTTGGTTGAGAGTGAATTGTTTGGTCATGTTAAGGGCTCGTTTTCTGGAGCAATAAGAGATCATAAAGGCCGTTTCGAACTGGCTCACCAAGGAACGCTATTTTTAGATGAAATTGGAGAGTTGAGCCTCCCGGTACAGGCAAAATTGTTACGCGTACTGCAGGAAGGCCAGTTTGAACAAGTAGGAGGGAGTCGCTCCGTTGAGGTTGACGTGCGCATAGTCGCCGCTACCAATAGGAATCTAGCAGACATGGTGCAAGAGGGTACTTTCAGAGCCGATCTTTTTTATCGGCTTAATGTGATCCTACTAACCGTGCCTGCCCTAAGGGATAGAAAAGGGGATATTAGTTTGCTGCTAGAGCATTTTATCGCTCGCTATAGTAAGTTGTATGCTAGAGAAAGACCTAAAATAAACAGCACACAAATGCAGTATTTTTTGCAGAATGCCTGGCCGGGAAATATTCGTGAGCTGCAAAATGCAGTGGAGCGTTTGGTGGTCTTGGGGCACATTCAAACTGACGCAATTATTCCGGCCGACAAATCAAAAATTGAGCAAGCTAGACAGGTCGAAGATGCTGACCTAAACACCCTTGCAGAGGTTGAACGACAACATGTAAAGCATGTACTTCAGCAATGCATGTGGCGAATATCGGGAGATAAAGGGGCGGCAAAAATTCTCGGTTTAAATCCGAGCACCCTAAGATTTCGCATGCAAAAGCTAGGTTTAACCAAGACAACGAGGAATGAATAACATGAAACTGCTTATATTTGCTCTAAGTATTTGTTTGATGTTGAGTAACAGCGCCTGGGCGCAAGAAGTTGAGGTGGGTCCGCCTCAAGTTTATCGCTATGCAGATAAAATTTCACGGATGCTCAACGCCATAGCTGAAGAAATGGGTGACGAGGTTAGTAATGGAAATATGATTGCGGTGTCGGCTGTATCACCACGAGAAGTGTATTTTCAGGCCGCGTCCTTGTATGGAAAAACCTCTCGTTTGATGTTTGAATTCACCAGCGAAGAAGGAGAGCGGATCATTGAGTTGAAGCCGGATGCTAAACCTGCTGATGCGATGGCTTTACTGCTAGGGACTGAGAGGCACCTGCTTTCGGTTGCCAAGCGACTCAATATGGCCGAACAACATGAGTTGCAAGCACTCGACCCGGGCAAACAACCGAAAGATGTGTTTGCCTTGATTGTTAACTTAAATCGTAAGACTAATAATTTGCTCGATTTTAAATTTTCTCCAGCTGAGTCCCATCAAAAAATCACTGAAGCGATTGCCTTTGCCAGCGTTATATTGCAGACCTACCCTGATGCTCAAGTGATTTTTTACCCGCAAAAATTTGCCCGGAAAAAAACCGCCGCAGACGTTTATCAGCGAATCGTTAGCATGTATGAGCGCATGGTACCTATCATGGATGCGATGAATAAATCCTGCTTAGTGTTGGGTGAAGAAGAAAAAACCCGTGGGGATATCGTACCAAGCGACGTTTACGACCTTGCCGTTTTGGTCACTTCACAACTACGTTACCTGCATTCACTAATTCCTAATGCTCCAGCAGCAAAAGAGAGTTACTATCCTGGAAAAGTTATACCCTCAGATGTGTACCAGCGCCTGAGTATATTGGAGCAGCAGATCAACGAATTACTGCGCGTCAATCACATCAGCCTAGCGTTAATCTAGGGTCAAAAATGAATTCAATCAAAAAGCAATACATCTTGTCCTCTGCAATAGTGACGAGTATCTCGGTCATAGCGCTTAGCATCATGTCTTTCGGCAATGCCGTACTGCATCGCCACTCGGTGAATGTGACATCTAATCTTTTACCCTTCACCCTAATGTTGAACGACTTAAGTGAAAACCTGAGCACCAGTTTGCAGCATCTAAACAGTTGGGTGTTATTGGCAGATGAAAATAGTAAGCAAGCCCGTCGAGTTATCTGGGAAAATGATATATTTCCATTGGTTGAGCAAGCCACCCAGCATATTCAAGCGTCAAATGACAGTCGCAGGATTGAGCAATTAGCCGCACTAAAGAGCAAGTTGAAGGCCTTGCATACCAGCCAATGGTGGGTGGAAGACGTCAGTCAGTTTATCGGCAACCAACCCGCCCTGGTGATTTACCAGCGTGATCTTTTGCCAATTTACTATCGAATTAAATCCGCGCTAAATGGCGTTACCCATCCAATGAAGTCCACCTCTCACGCCTCTGAATTGAGGCTGATTGTGTCAGATACCCATTTACTGTTAAGTGAAACAATTCATCAATTATCAGAAGCCATTCTTACTGGCGATCTTACCCATTTGAAGCGTTTCAAAGAGGGCGCCGAACAGGTAAGGGAGTATATTGTTCAAATAAAGGACAGTCCGGGCCTTAGCAATGATGCGGCGAATTTGGTTAGTTGGATTGAGCGTCAGTATTCAGTCTATATAAGCTTGGCTGAAGATGTCATTCAGACACGTCAGGCCTCAGATTGGAACCGCGGGATATATATCGTTCGGACAGAAACAGATATCCTGACCAAAGACATCAAGCAGCTCTTGTTGGAAATGCAAAACTTACAAATTGAAGCACTGGAAAAAGACACGAAGTGGGCTGAAGATGCCACATACAAAGCCTTCATTGTTGCGCTCAGTTTAGTGTTTATTTGTGCTCTAGCGGCGGCTTTTCTAACCATCAGAAACTCTCGTAGAATTGTCAGACAAATTAAGCAGCTCAAAACCGCCGCGCAAAGTATTGCCCAGGGTAAGCTTGATGTTATTGATGTTACCTACCATGACGAATTGGGTGATTTGGCTAAGGTGTTTAACCAGATGCAACGCATTATCCTGCGACGGCGTAAGAAATATGTCAGAGAAAGAGAAAGGTTGAATGAGGTGGTAAAAATCATTACTCATGACATGAAATCACCGCTAATTAATATTAATGGACACGCAGAGCTCATATACAATGAGTTTCAACAAATTCAGCAAAATAGCGAGGGAATGCACAACAAATTTCCGGAAATAGAAGCCTCGCAGCAACATATCAAAAAATCTACACAGAGAATTGACGAATTGATTAGGGGCATTTTGGAGTATTCTGCAACAGCTTATAACGAAATATCACTAGGCGAGATTGCGCCCAAACAAATTGTACAAGAGTTGCTACAAATCAACAGCCATAGGTTAAAAAACACTCAGATTAAGCTGCATTTTTTGACTGATAAACTGATCAGTGACGAATTCGCCTTCAAGTTTGTTATCAGCACGCTGCTCGATAACGCCATCAAATATCAAGACCCAAGTCGACCATTAGTCATTGAAATCGACAGCAAATTGGACGTGGAAAATAACCTCATTATCTTTTCGATAAAAGACAATGGCCTGGGTATTTGCAACGAAGATTCTGAACTTATTTTCAAAATGTTTGAAAAAGCGGATCCGAGTACAGAGGGCTTTGGTATTGGTCTGTCTTGCGCCCGCTCAATGGCAGAGCGGCTAAATGGTGATATCTACTATCGCAATAATCCAGACCATCGGGGCGTCACCTTCTTTTTCTGCATGCAATACTCCGTTGTATAAACCATTCAGCCAAAAATAACATTGGAAGCCATACTTTAACACCGGTTGTAGCTTAGCTGTCAGAGCGCCTTGAAAATCCGGGTAAGCGACCACTAAACACGATGAAATAGGCAAATACTCCTAAGGCTGAAAAGATAAGGCCGGAGAAGCCGACCTCAATCCACTTCCCACTAAACAGCAAATAAATGGAATAGGCGATAACCATAAAGGTGGGCGAGGCGACTAAGGCAATCATCACCCTTACATTGGCTGGGATTTTTTTGTGCTTAGCAAAAATTTCGGCATTAGGCAGGAAAAAAAACGGGCACAAAAACACCAATCAATGACCTGGGCGCAAAGACTTAAACGGGCACTTTGGGATAGAAATAGAAACTTCTCATCAATACCTTAATAACTGAGGCTGAATTTCCGCATATGGCACAGGCTGACGGATAGAAGACGTTCCTAAAGATGGACTTTGGCAGCCAAATACACTAATAAAATCCTTAGTGCTTATGACCGGTTTGTCGGAATTCCCGTCCTTAAGATGATTAACTTGTTTGTCTGCTTTTCGCTCATTGGAGCCATTCGCTGAGCGTCGTAAATGTGCCAATTTCGGTTATTCAACTTTAGACAAATCAACGTCACTGACCCTATCGATTTGTGATTTGTGATTTGTTAGGCTAATTTTTGCATTAATATGAATACTCAATATTTAATTAAAAATAATGGTTGGT
>JBLHWR010000078.1:0-9682 GCA_047629275.1 Gammaproteobacteria bacterium | reverse complement strand
TGGTCCGAGACCTTGCTTTCTCTGCCGTGAACGAGCAACGCAGCAGACGTCGTTGGCGCATATTCTTTGTTTTCCTGTTTTTCGCTTATTTAACCCCCCCGCTTTATTTGTTAATTAATTCATTTGGAACTTCAGGTTCTGATGATTCGATTTCTACTGGCAGTGGTAAGCACACCGCACTGGTATCATTAAAAGGGGTTATTTCTGTTGGGGATAAAGCCAGCGCTAGTAATATTATTGCGGGACTAGAGGCGGCTTTTAAAAACACTAATACAGTTGCTGTTATTTTAGAAATAAACTCTCCTGGTGGTTCACCGGTTCAATCTGCATATATTTACGATGAAATTATACGATTGAGAAAAGCCCATCCGTCAACCCCTATCTATACAGTTGTGGCAGATATTGCCGCTTCTGGTGGTTATTTTGTAGCTTCTGCGACTGACAATATCTATGTCAATAAGTCTAGTTTGGTAGGTTCTATTGGTGTACGAATGGATAATTTTGGCTTTGTCGAGTTAATGAAGAAGATTGGAGTCGAACGACGGTTGTTAACTGCAGGCGAAAACAAAGGTTTGTTAGACCCTTTTTTACCTGAGAATGAGAATCAAAAAATTCATCTCCAAGAAATGCTTAATGAAGTGCATCAGCATTTTATTACGGCAGTTAAGAATGGCCGAGGCGATCGTTTAATTGAAAATGAAGGTCTGTTTAGTGGTCTCATTTGGACGGGTGAGAAGGCGATTAAACTTGGGCTAGTTGACGATTATGGCACTATAAAATCAGTCTCTAGAGCCATAGTTAAAGTAGAAAAAGTGGTCGATTTCACTCCCAAAGGTGAATTCTTTGATCGTATCGCCGAGAGAATTGGCACGGTGGTAAGTCAGCAAATTCAAAGCTACTTTAATACGCGAATAAATTAAATTGGCGGTGATGAATCTGATAGGCTATTAGAGCTGTCGTTAAACGACAGCTACACCGGCGTTTTCGAGCATGGTAATTAGCCGAATCAGCGGTAACCCAATTAACGCGCTGGGATCATCGCCCTGCATGCTGCTGAACAAACAACTACCATAGCCTTCTGATTTAAAGCTACCGGCGCATTGGTAGGGTTCTTCTACTTCTAAGTAATGGGCTAATTGCGCATCGCTGAGCGTGCGGAATTTAACTTGGTATAGCACTTCGTCAACTTCACTGAAACAGGCATCTTGATGGACGACACAAAGTCCAGTATGAAATACAATTGTTTTTCCTTGAGCTGCTTTTAATTGTTGCATTGCATTTGCATGATTACCCGGTTTGCCAAGAATTTGACCGTCTCTCAATGCGCACTGGTCAGATCCGATCACAATTGCGTTGGGGTAATCTTTGCTAATAGTCTTTGCTTTTTGTTTGGCTAATCGGCAAACATAGTCAGTGGCATTTTCACCCATTAACTGAGATTCATCAATTTCAGGAGAATAACTTTCAAAATTTAAGTTTAGTCGAGATAATAATTCTTTTCTAAAAGGTGAGCTGCTGGCGAGTATTATTTTTGGTTGCATGGAACGACCCTGAACAAATGACTACATTAAAATCGAACCTTAAAGTACTTGCCAAATTTCTTGGCAATTTGAGCTTCATAGTTGAAAGAGAGTAGAGTATAGTAAAAGCGTCCCAAAAAACCATAAAAACGCTGAGAATTTTGTTAATTTCAATAGACAAACTCTGCTCTATCCCTGTAAAATCGCGCGTTTTATGCAATCCAAATTAAATCGTCTCTATCAATTCAAGAAAGAATCCTCCCAGCGCAGTTATTATGAAGGTGTTATAGCCTTGGATGAACTGGGTCGTTTAATCGAAATGTTGAAATCTGATCAAGCTGAAGTTCTAGTTAAATTCGCCTTTTCAGACAGTGAATATGACCGGGCGGTGATAAAGGGGCATGTCGAGGCCGAACTCTCTATCGAGTGTCAGCGTTGTCTTAAGCCCGTGTTGCAGTTAGTCGAGTTGGATTTTGAACTGTTGATTGACGCGTCCGACAATATTGTCCAGACAAGCGGTATTGATACCTTGTACAGTGTAGATGGCAATATCAATATTTTTGATGTTGTGGAAGATGAGCTAATACTGGGTTTGCCATTAGTGGCTCTGCATGAAAATGGCAGTTGCAATGAATATTGGCATGTATCGGATGCAGTCCACAAAGAATCTGAAAGAGAAAACCCGTTTTTAGTATTAGAAAAGCTAAAAACGAAGCATTAAAATTTTGTATTTAGAACTAATTAGTAGAATTTAATTTCCGGAGAAATTTATGGCTGTTCAAAAAAGTCGCAAGACACCATCTAGACGTGGAATGAGACGTTCTCATGACGCACTTGGTGAATCAACTCTTTCAGTAGAGCCTACAACGGGTGAAACTCACCGTCGCCACCACATCAGTGCCGATGGTTTTTATCGTGGCCGTCAAGTCATTGCAGACAAAGTGGATAACGACGAAGAGTAGCTGAAAGGTTACTTAACTTTTGATTGTTATACGGGCGGACTTCTCTGCCCGTATTTATTTATGACGCCTGGTTAATCCTACTCAATGAAACAGAAAATTATTGCAATTGATGCCATGGGTGGTGATCATGGTCCTATAGTGACCGTACCTGCGGCTAAAATTGCACTCGATCAAATTCCTGGCATTCAACTGATACTAGTTGGCGACTCAGCTGTATTAATTGAAGCATTAAAAAGGAATGGCCTCGAAGGTGACTCTCGTATTAGCATTCAACATGCTTCGGAAGTGGTTGGAATGGACGAAGCACCAGCCCAGGCCTTAAAAAAGAAAAAGGACTCCTCCATGCGGGTTGCGATTAACCTCGTGAAAGAGTCAAAAGTGCAAGCTTGTGTCAGTGCGGGTAACACGGGAGCACTGATGGCGACTAGTAAGTTTGTATTAAAGACCATAAAAGGCATTAGTCGACCTGCAATCTGTGGAATGTTGCCTGCGATCACTGGGCAAACGTACATGCTTGATCTGGGTGCAAACATTGAATGTACACCTCACAACTTATTAGAGTTTGCCGTTATGGGGTCAGTACTGGCACAGTCAGTAGAGGGCATCGATAATCCGACAGTTGGGTTGCTGAATATTGGCTCAGAAGAAATGAAGGGTAGTGATAACATTAAAGAGGCAAGCCAGCTAATCGCTACAACTAACCTTAATTACCATGGATTTGTTGAAGGAGACGATATTTATAAAGGTACTGTCAATGTTGTAGTAACAGACGGTTTTGTAGGTAATGTTTCACTTAAAACAGGTGAGGGACTAGCCTCACTAGTTAAGCATGTTCTGCAGACCGAATTTAAACGGAATTTATTTACTAAGCTGCTGGCACTTATCTCGTTACCAGTACTGAACGCGGTAAAAAAGACACTTGATCCAGGTCAGTATAACGGCGCAAGCTTACTTGGATTGAATGGAATCGTAGTGAAGAGTCATGGTGGAGCGGATACCAGCTCTTTTGTCAATGCAATAAAAATCGCCAGTCTTGAAATCGAAAATGAAGTGCCTCAACGCATTTCGCATGAGGTTGAATCTTACTTGGCAAAAATGGTTGAGGTGGAGTAATGACTTACGCTCGTATTACAGGCACAGGGGGATACTTACCTGAAAATGTGATGACTAATGATGATATCGCAAAATTTGTTGATACCAATGATCAATGGATCCGAGAGCGAACGGGAATTGAACAGCGGCATATCGTTGTTGACGGTCAAACCACAGTTGACCTAGCTGAAGGTGCATCGCGTTTAGCAATTGAAGCAGCGGGTATAGATGCTTCTGATATTGACTTAATTATTTTGGCGACTTCAACACCAGATAAAATCTTTCCCAGTTCTGCGTGCATATTGCAAGCTCGGCTCGGTATTCACGGTTGTCCAGCATTTGACATACAGGCGGTTTGTTCAGGGTTCGTTTACGCACTCACAGTTGCTGAAAAATTTATTAAGACAGGTAGTAGTAAAAAGGCGTTAGTCGTGGGTGCCGAAGTCTTTTCAAAAATTCTTAACTGGGAAGACAGGACAACCTGTGTTTTATTTGGTGATGGTGCGGGCGCCGTCATTCTCGAAGCCAGTGAAGAAACTGGTATTCTATCTACCCATATTCATGCTGATGGTCAGTACGAGGACCTACTCAGAGTACCCTACGGTATTGCTGATGGCTACGATCAGGTAAAAGCGGGTTTGGCATTTGTTGAAATGCGGGGTAATGAAGTATTCAAAGTAGCGGTGAACACTCTAGGTCGGATTGTAGATGAAACGCTTGCGGCTAATAATATGATGAAATCTGATATTGATTGGTTAGTACCGCACCAAGCGAATATCAGAATTATTTCAGCTACCGCTAAAAAGCTGAAGATGTCGATGGACCAAGTTGTGGTTACCGTTAATAAACATGGCAACACGTCAGCAGCCTCAGTGCCACTTGCACTTGACGTTGCGGTTAGGGATGGTCGTATTAAGAAAAATGAATTGTTGTTGTTAGAAGCCTTTGGTGGCGGATTTACTTGGGGCTCTGTTTTGTTGCGTTTTTAAATAATGATTAATGCTCATGATTGGCTTACTTAGAGTAGTCACGCTGTGTTAGAGTTCTGCGAAATTTAAGGAAGGAGACTTTATGATTACCGTTCTACTTACTGATGACCATGCACTTGTCAGAACAGGCATAAAACGTCTGCTAGAAGACAGTAAAAAAATAAAGATAGTCGGTGAGGCTTCTTGTGGTGAAGAAAGTCTGGATTTAGCCCATAAACTGAAACCTGACATTATTTTAATGGACGTTAACATGCCAGGTATTGGAGGCGTTGAAGCGTGTCGGCGTATTCTTGAGCGCAACCCCAAGCAAAAAATTATTGTACTCACTGTCTATACCGAAAAGACCTTCCCTAAACGTATGTTAGAGATTGGTGCGAAAGGTTATTTGACCAAGGAATGTACCGTCGCTGAAATAATAGAGGCGCTTAATATAGTCAATGGTGGTGGCGCTTATATTGCCCCTGCCATTGCTCAGCAACTAGCGTTATCCTTGCTACCCGGCAACGAAGAAAATCCTATTGACAGGCTGTCTCGTCGGGAATTTCAAGTCATGTTGATGATTTGTCATGGGCTGACTAATTTGCAAATGTCCGAAAAGCTTTGTCTGAGCCCAAAAACAGTCAGTACCTATCGATTGCGATTACTAGAAAAGCTAGGCGCCCACAACGAAGTAGATATGCTTAAAATTGCGGTCGAACAAGGCATGGTTGACTTTGCTAGCTCTGAATAAGATCGTGCTCTCGTTTGATGACTGATAGCCTATTAGGTGTTCAACCTGAAGAAGATGGCCCGGTAATTGATATCGGATCTTTTGATTACAAATCTTTTCTGTCGTCTGTCAGTACAAAACCAGGCGTGTACCGCATGCTTGATCGCCAGCAAAAGGTCATATACGTCGGCAAGGCTAAAAATTTAAAAAACCGATTATCGAGTTACTTTAGAAGGACAGGTCTTTCAACTCGTATCATGTCGTTGGTCAATAATATCAATGATATCGAAGTCATAAATACAAGAACTGAAAGCGAAGCATTAATACTCGAAAATGATTTAATAAAAAACTTTAATCCTCGATATAACATCCTGTTCAAGGATGATAAAAGTTATCCTTACATCTGTTTGACTCATCATAAGTATCCTCGTTTGAAAATTTATCGAGGAAAAATCAACAAAGCAAAAGGCATATTTTTTGGACCTTTTCCTAGTGCGGCTGCCATACGCTATACTATAGGACACGTTCAACGAATATTTCAATTACGCAACTGTGAAGATGCAGTCATGCAAAACCGTAGTCGTGCCTGCCTACAATATCAAATCAAACGCTGTACTGGACCTTGTGTTGACCATACTGATGAAGAAAATTATCGAAAACAAATCGACCAGGCTCGACTATTTTTAGAAGGTGAAAATGACACCTTGATTAATCAGCAAGTCACGTTAATGGAAGGCTACTCTCGTAATCTGGATTTCGAGCAAGCAGCACAAACTCGCGACAAAATTGAGATGTTACGACGCATCACTGAAAAACAATTTGTTACCGATTTTCGAACTGATATCGACATTATCGCCTGCGCGGTAGAACAAGACGTTTGTTGCATTCAGTTATTTATGATCCGCAACGGAACATCACTAGGCAACAAACCTTTCATTAGTAAAACAAAGCTTGATACGACTGAATCTGAGTTGATCGAAGCCTTTATCATGCAACATTATTCTCGCCATCCGTCACCCGGTGAAATTATTGTTAGCCACGCATTACCCAACCAAACGCCTTTAGAGCTCACCCTGAGTGACCTAGCAGAAAAGAAAGTGAAGCTATCGCATAGTGTCAGAGAAAAACGTCGTCATGCACTAGAGAACGCGGTCAATAATGCAAAACAATCACTCAAAGTCCACTTGCTATCAGCGAGCCATTTAAATAAACGGTTTCAATCGTTAATTGAAGAGCTACACCTTGACGCTGTACCTGAAAGAATAGAGTGCTTCGATATTAGTCACACCATGGGTGAGTCGACTAAAGCATCTTGCGTGGTATTCAATCGAGAGGGAGCAGTCAAGTCAGAGTATCGTTGTTACAACATTAATGGCGTTACGGCAGGGGATGACTACGCTGCAATGAAACAAGTGCTAGAAAAGCGATATACTAAGCGTAAAGACAATGAAACGCTCTTACCTGATCTTATATTAATAGACGGTGGTAAAGGCCAACTTCACGTTGCGCTAGATGTGATGGAAGAATTGAATATTTTTTCAGTCAAACAAAATATGCGTGTATTTGGCGTTTCAAAGGGGCCTGATAGAAAAGCAGGTTACGAAGACATTATTGATGAAAACTACGCCCGAATGGATATCCCAATGGATTCTCCAGCATTACTGCTTATTCAGCAAATACGTGATGAAGCACATCGCTTTGCTATTACAGGTCATCGTAAAGCGAGGGCTAAAACCCGAAACACATCTCGTCTAGAGCAGATACCCGGCATTGGAGCCAAAAAACGACAGCTGCTGCTCAACAAGTTTGGCGGTCTTCAGGGTGTTCAGGCAGCAGGAATCGAAGAGCTAATGAACATCAAAGGTATTAATCGAGAGACCGCGCAAGTGATCTATGATACTTTCCACGCATAATAGACCCTTAGACTATCCGACCAGTATTAGCCGTAGCTAAACTGTCCAGATTGAATTGACTCGTTTCCCAATGGCACCATGAAAATCACGTTACCCACTGTCATCACACTCTTACGCATCGCGTTAATCCCGATTTTTGTTATCGTATTCCATCTGCCTTTCAGTTGGGCAAACCATATCGCTGCAGCCATCTTTGGTATCGCTTGTTTTTCTGATTGGGTCGATGGTTACTTGGCGCGCATGCTAAAGCAAGAGTCCGCCTTTGGAGCATTTCTTGATCCAGTGGCCGACAAACTCATTGTCGTCGCGGCAATCATATTGATCGTGGAGGCGAATCCAAGTATTTATGTAGCCTTGCCCTCAGTCATAATTGTCGCGAGAGAAATAACCGTGTCAGCTCTGCGAGAGTGGATGGCAGAGCTGGGTAGTCGAGCGACCATAAAAGTGTCGTTCATCGGAAAGGTTAAGACAGCCGCTCAGTTATTCTCGTTATTTCTAATGATTTATGCTGAACCATTTTTTGGATATTCAATGTTTCAAATTGGTTTGGGATTTTATTATTTAGCTGCAATATTTACTATAATCTCGATGGTTCTTTATCTTAAAGCGGCATGGCCAGTCATCACTGAAAATGGTTGAATAAAATAACTCAATTAAATGCCAATGGCGGCTTGACACTATTTAGTGTTTCTATAGAATGTCGCTTCTTCGCGGGAATAGCTCAGCTGGTAGAGCACAACCTTGCCAAGGTTGGGGTCGCGAGTTCGAATCTCGTTTCCCGCTCCAATTAAGAAGCCTCGACACAGTCGAGGTTTTTTGGTTTAAGTTAAGAATTAACGTAACATGCACTAACACCCAATGGCTGGGTGGCAGAGTGGTCATGCAACGGCCTGCAAAGCCGTCAACGGCGGTTCGATTCCGCCCTCAGCCTCCATATTTAAATTGGAAACAGTTAAGCAAACTGCCGGCACTTAATTCGATTAAACGCTACCCAATGATGACTGGGTAGTTAGTAGCAGACGACAGTTTAAGCTACTGGTATAGTAGATTGAATAGCCCACCCTTTATAATGCCCGGGTGGCGAAATTGGTAGACGCAAGGGACTTAAAATCCCTCGGTAGAAATACCGTGCCGGTTCGACTCCGGCCCCGGGCACCATTTCCTTGTTTTTTAACGTCTTGCAGCATCCTTAAATCCTTCTAAACCCTTATTTAAAGCCATTCTATCGGCTTAGAGCGCCTTTTAGTGTCTTTTGACATCCTGAATAGTTGTTGGTATCTTTGTTGGTATCTGAGTTCGATTTAAGGATGTACCAACAAAATGGACAGGAAAGAAGTAGAAACTTTTAGCGGTAAATTATCAGCTGTAAAGATTAAACAGGCTAAATCTAAAGCAGGCACTTATAAATTAGCTGACGGGCGCGGCCTCAATTTAGAAGTCAGACCGAACGGTTCAAAGTATTGGCGATTATCCTATCGATATCAAAACAAACAGAAAACATTAGCGCTGGGTGTTTATCCCGTGGTAACGCTGAGTGGTGCGCGAGACGCTACGTTAAAGGCTAAGCGACTCATACACAAAGGGATCGATCCGGTTATTAATAATCGACAATCGAAGGCAGCAATTGCAGGCAGCAATTTTAAACCGATAGCAGAAGAATGGCACAAAAAAGAATCGGGTCGATGGAGTAAAGGCCATGCGCAAGGGGTATGGCAAACTATTAAAGTCGATGTCTTACCACACCTGAGCGATATACCGATCAGAGATATTAGGACGACAGATGTTTTATATCTCATTAGAAAAATTGAGGAACGCGGCGCACTCGATGTTGCGGGGCGTATTAAACAGCGTATCAGCTCAATTTTCCGTTATGCCATACAAACGGGTCATGCAGAATTTAACCCCGTAGATGCGCTCAAGGGCGTGATACAAACTCGCAAGGTAAAACACCGCAAATCTATAAAGCTTGATGAACTGCCAGCCTACCTGAACGCACTAGACAACTATCAAGGCTATTTGCTGACCCAGCACGCCTTGAAGTTAATCACCTTTACTTTTGTCCGCCCTGGCGAGCTGCGTTCTGCCGAATGGAAAGACTTTGATCTGGATAAAGCAATCTGGCGCATACCGGCCGAAAAGATGAAAATGGATGAAGAACATATAGTCCCGCTTTCGACGCAAGCCATCGACCTGTTGAAACTGGTGAAAGAACTATCCGGTAATTATGACCTAGTGTTCCCCGGCTCACATGATCACCGAAAGCCCATGAGTGAAAATACCTTAACCTATGCCATTCGAAAGCGGTTAAAGTTTGATGCCACCGCGCACGGCTTTAGAACAACAGCCAGCACCATCCTGAATGAGTCAGGCTTTCGTGTAGACGTGATTGAGCGACAACTTGCCCATGGTGAAAGAAACAAAGTTAGAGCGGCTTACAATCGATCACAGTACCTAGCAGAGCGTACAGAAATGATGCAATGGTATAGCGATTATCTGG